>JBJEOX010000031.1:0-4077 GCA_051880935.1 Ruminococcus sp. | reverse complement strand
TTATATAAATAAATTTATTCTTTGGAGGAGATTAAATGAAAAAAATAATTTCATTGGTTCTTTGTCTTACCTTGCTGATGTCTGTTGCACAGCTTTCTGCAATGGCGGATATTACGCTTGTTTCCGATGTTGCACAGCCTGTTGTTTCACAGTCATCAGACGAAACGGCGCAGACGGAAACAACAAATGAAAATGAAACAGCAACAGCTTCCGATTCGGCAGATTCGGAAAACAAGTCAGACGAAAGCTCACCTGCCGGTGTTAAAACTGTTTCAAATAATTTGATTAAGCAGTACAACGGCTATGGCAATGATTCGAATGTATTTAAAGTTAACGCAGTAAATTATTACGACAAGACAAAAACTGTATCTGATAACCCGGATGTAATTCTTGTTTATCCAAAGCTTTTTAGTGATAGACTATTAAGCAACAATATGATTAAAGAAGCAAAAATTTCACTCGAAAGTTTTGTGAGGTATGTTTATAATCAAAATGAAACAACAGCACCAAAAATAGAAAATTTAGATCAAACAATACATAATAATTACGCAGATGTTCGTGTTGAATATCGAAACGGCAGATTTGCAGTCTTGCAAAAACATTATGATGCTGAATATAATACAGGCTTGCAGATTGACAATGGATTTATTCTACTTGTAAAGCATGGTACTGATCAGTATGAATATCTTAAAAGCGATTTAATTGCCGATTGGCGTGTTGATGTTAACGGTGATTATTTTTCTCAGACTTCTATATCCGAGGATTATAACGGTGATAAAGCTACACTTAGCCTTAATTCAGATATAAATTACCAAACTACTGAACAAGCAGGCGGTTGCGGTACAATATCATTCAGTCATCTTGACGACGGTGTTATGCTTGGTGAAAGCTCTTTTCAGATTGATACAATTAATCCGACAGAAATGGAACATTTTAATACTGCAAATGTAATAGCAATGTACCCATATGCTTATCCTAAAAACTTCGATAACCAATATATTGCATTTGAAGATATTATGGCCATATTATTTGCTGGTGGAGTTGATAATGTTGCAAGTCCAATAGTTGACAATACCATAGCTACTCTTAATACACAAGGTTGGGCTATTGTAAGAATTGAAAAAAGAGGAGGAGTATATGTTGCACTACAGAAGGGGATGAGTTTAGATAGAGCAACGGCTGTACAAAATCAGGATGGTTTCTTTGTTCTTGCAAGACCTAATACATATGAGTACAACTATATACGTGACAAATTATATGTTGCATGGGATGATAAAGCCGGAACATCTGCTCTGTCGAACGGAGACTTGATGAATATAAACGAATACATCACTCCGAAAGCTAATGACGGTGATTCGATTATGCATTGGGGAACTGCTAATTCAGCCGGATATTATAGCGGAAAGAGTTTTGAACAAGTTTTGTATGAAGGTACAGTAGAGAAAAACGGCAGACCGTATGCTTATTTTAACTTCTACATAAATAACGTTGTGAAACGTGATGTGAACGAAGCCAAGAATACAGACTTAGAGGTTGCCGACAACACGAATATCAAATTCCAGCTATTCAACTACGGCACCGGCATAAACACCAAGCTTTTTGATATCAGCACTTACTTTAACTTTAGAGGATTATCAGGTGACGGAGCTAAATACAATTCTACCAGAAACGAGACTTTTGACGCGGATGGATTTACAGCAAATCACGCTACAGTGGAAAGAACCTTGTCAAGTTCAGGTTATCCTGTGCTTAACTTAACTCGTAAAGCTGACGGCGGAACAAAAACAGATAATTCTCCGCTTACTTATGAGCAGAGAGCTAACCTTGGTTATCTATTTGGCAATGCTGGTGCCGAGGCTGGATATATAGATATATATAATCCAACCAATACCATTTTGCAAAAAAATGGAAACCACTATACCTATGATTCAGCTAAAAATGCAGTGAATTATAATGGAAATGTTAATAAATTTTTTGTACGAAATTATACTGAACGCACCAGTCAGACTTCCGCTATAAATATAGATAAAAAAACAAATTATAGTGATTTCTTGCCGTTCTCAAATACAGAGGGACTTGTAAAGGGAACTTTAATAAGTAAAGATACAAGCACAATCAATAAATATACTACATACCAGATGGACACTTCGGTTGACTATGACCAATTCTGGTTTGGTATGCGTATGGATTTTAACTTCGTTCAGGATAAGAACGGTATGCTTAATAATGGCGAGAAAATGGTATTTAACTTCTCGGGTGACGATGATGTGTGGGTATTTATTGATGATGTTCTTGTTCTCGACCTCGGCGGTACTCACGGAAAGGTAACCGGCAGTATTGACTTTGCAACAGGTAAGGTAAAGCAATACCTCGACTGGATAGGAACTGACGATGCAGGAAACAGTCTGACGGGTCAGGCAAGTGATTACGGAGAGAATGCAACTGCATACAGCTTCCCGACTACTATTTATGATTGCTTTATCAATGCAGGCGAAGCAGCCAGCGTTGAATGGAAAACTGCCGAAAACGGTAATAAAATATTCAGTGACTATTCACAGCACAAGCTAAGCTTCTTTTACCTTGAGCGTGGCGCAGGTTGCTCAAACTGTTCAATCGACTTTGCTCTGACCACCGTTTCTAACGATAAAGAAGTTGCAATTTCTAAAGAAGCGTATGATTCAAACAACAACATAATTTCCACAGACGATGCAACCGAGTATAAGTTTAAGGTAACAGATAGTAATGACAACTCTCTTACAAACGACGATGAACGCAAATATTCAATAGGTTCAAAAGAGTATACTCTTGATAATAGTGATATGTTAATACTGAAAAACGGTGAAACTGCACTGTTTAAATGGTCAAATAACGGTACATACAAAATTGTTGAGCAATCAAAAGACTATATTGCTAAAACAGAAAGCTCTATAAGCGGAACATCGGCAGACGGTGACAGCGTAAGTACCGACGGAAAAACCGTAACGGTGCAACCGATAGAAAACGGTACAAAGTATGTAAAATTCAAAAACACCATAAAAAGCCTTGATGTAACCTTGAAATACTACGGGCGAGAAACAGTGAACGGCAAGCCTGCGGATATCAAGAAAGAGCCGACAACCTATACAAAGCAATACATAGGTCAGGATTATATGAATTATGTAAGCGGAGATACTGTAAATATAGGCAGTATGATTACTGACACAGGTGTGACTTTTGACTCTGACGAACAACAGCAGGACGCAAAGTACAAGAATGTACTTGATGATTATCACCTTTGGACTTCTCAGTCCGGTTATCTGAGCGGCATACCTAAATTTGACAATCTTCACAGCAATAATGGGAACAGCGCATACAATAAGTATACCGCAACCCCGTATCACACCAACTGGTACGGCTATACGCAGATTGAAAGTAACGGAAAATGGTATTGGACTGACGGTGAAAACGGAGCTGTCAAAACAGAAGTAGCAGACGGACAACACGAAAAGTGGGTAACCTACTACAGCTACGCAAACGGCAGTAAGACAGAGGTCGGGGAAAATGGCAGTAATGTTACAGAAGTAACCATATGGCTGTTCAATCAACCTAAGCAGTACGAGGTTAAGGCTTATGAGGCAAAAAGCTTCGCCGAGCTTACGAATGTTGACGGTAAGTATGTTGCACAATCAGTACAGCCTAAGTCAGTTTCAGCCTACTACAACCAACGACTCGGTCTTGAGATTGACGAGAACGCCGAATACAGCAAGGCAACAAATCATCTTGCAGGCTACGGTATTGACAGCTATGTAGGAACAAAGCTCGATACCGCATATTCAGTAAAAGATAGTACAGGCAATATATATAAATTCGCCTATTGGGCATTTGACCCTGACGGAAAGAATATTGCTTCAACCGATATTCTATACAACTACCGCATTGTAACAAATACAAAGCTTTACGCAGTTTACACCTCTGACGGTAAGGTGAACAGCGGCAAGCCGGGACTGACGGTGTCCGAGAACGAGCGTGATATTTTCTTCAACTCAAGCGGAACATCAATCACTCGCCTTAACACCGAGATGAACCCCTACAACTGTC
>JBJEOX010000030.1:0-4088 GCA_051880935.1 Ruminococcus sp. | reverse complement strand
AAAACCGTTAAAGAAACATACGACATCTACGCAAAGGCTTGCGGCGTAAACGGCAAACGCTCAATGGTTGTCGATTTGTCAAAAACCAATCCCGAGGGTTGGGAAAATGACAGGCATATCCTTGTTAATAATCAGACTGATGCGTCAGTCTGGGAGGTTTCAGTTGCCGACTTTTCTTCTTCCGAGTCAAGCGGAGTTTCCGAAAAGAACAGAGGAAAGTTCCTTGCTTTTACAGAAGAGAGCACAACCGTTGGCGGCATTCAGGGCGCAACATCAACCTGCGTTGATTACCTCAAAAAGCTCGGTGTAAAGTATGTTCAGATTATGCCCTTTTATGACTTCGGTTCTGTCGACGAGAGCAAGGACATAAATAAGCAGTATAACTGGGGCTATGACCCTGTTAACTACAACTGCCCCGAGGGCTCTTATTCAACAAATCCCTATAACGGCAGTACAAGAATCAAGGAATGTAAGCAGATGATTCAGGCGCTCCATAACGCAGGAATCGGCGTTATTATGGACGTTGTCTATAATCACACCTACTCCACTGACTCTGCTTTTCAGGATACCGTTCCGAATTACTATTACAGAATGAATGATGACGGAACATTCTCAAACGGCTCAGGTTGCAGCAATGACACTGCGTCGGAACACCTTATGTACAGAAAATATATGATTGACTCCGTAACCTATTGGGCAAAGGAGTATCATATTGACGGCTTCCGTTTTGATTTGATGGGACTTCACGACGTTACAACAATGAACAGCATAAGAAGTGCCCTTGATAATCTCTATGAGGACGGAAGCGGAAAAAAGATTTTAATGTACGGCGAAGCGTGGGATATGCCCACAAAGTGCGACGAAGGCACTGTTATGGCTAATCAGAAGAATTTAAAGAAGCTTGACAGCCGAATCGGTGCTTTTGACGATACAATACGTGACGCAATAAAAGGAAGCACAGGCGGCGTTGACAAGGGCTTCATTCAGTCAGGCTCTTCACGTGCTGCGCTCAAAACAGGAATTGCAGGTCAGTCTGACACCTCAACAGGTTGGGCAAGCGTTCCTAATCAATGCGTTACCTACGCGTCCTGTCACGATAATCTCTGCCTTTACGATAAGCTTGTCGACTCTGTTTACGGAAAAGACAGTGAGTACCGCAAGCGTTATGAGGATCTCGTGAGTATGAACAAGCTTTCAGCCGCAATTGTTATGACCTCTCAGGGAATTCCGTTTATGCTTTCGGGCGAGGAATTTGCCAGAAGTAAGGACGGTGACGAGAATTCTTATGCATCAAGCAGGGAAGAAAATATGATTGACTGGAAGAACCTTGATAATTTCAGCGACATTGTTGAATATTACAGAGGACTTCTTAAAATCCGTGAGAGCTTTGAAGCATTCAGGGATTTTACTGCAATGACTGCAAACAACCTCACATATATTGAAAATGTTCCGAAGGGCGTAACGGGCTACACAATAAACAACACCGTCAGCGACAAATGGAGCAAGATGTGCGTAATCTTCAACGGCGGCGACGAAGAACAGACTGTCACAATAAGCGGCGACTGGATAAGAATTGCCGATGAAGAAACAGCAGGACTCAGAAACCTCGGAGAAGTGAGCGGCTCTGTTAAGCTGAAGGCTCATTCTGCGGCAATTCTTGTTGACAAAAAAAGCTATGAAACAGCAGGTATTTCCGATGACGAGGGTGCTGTCGTAGTAAGCTACTACGATAATAAAACAAAGGAGCTTATCAAAAAGCAGACCGTAAGCAGCGAGCTTGGCACAGCCTATGACGTCACCGATTTTGCCGATTCCCTCAATTATGACATAAAACAGTCAAGCGGTGATACTTCCGATGTTTTTGAAAACAGCGTAAAGCACGCAAGCGTTTATGTTGAAGAATTTGAAGGCAAAATGTCAAGGGTTATTTTCAAATTTGTTGACGATGTCAATAACACGGAGCTTGCAGATTCATATGTAATCCGCAACAGAGAGGGAGAGCAGTACTTTACTCCCGAGCTTCCGTCAATTGAAAATTACAGCCTTGTTCTCGACAGCCTTCCCGACAACGGTGCCGGAAAAGTAAACAGCGGTGAAACAACCGTTACATATAAATACACAAGAGTAACAGACGATACCGATAAATCTGTATGCATTGTCAATGCAATCTATATGGACGATAAAGGCAGAATCATTGAGAAAAAGACATACAAGGGCAAGGAGGGCGAGAGCTATTCCGTACCCGAAAACGAATATGAAGATATGTCTTTGATTGAAATTCCAAAAAATTCATCGGGTACCTTTAAAAAAGGCGAAATCAATGTTTTGCTCAACTATTTGTCAACTCCCGATCCTTTGGCAGATTTACTGATATATGTTTATATCGGAGCAGGAGTAATCCTCGCACTCTGCATAGCCTCTGCAATTTATTCCCATATCAAGGGAATAAGGAAGTTCAGAGAGAATATGGACGTTGAAGAATAATTAAGGTAGTTATTTCCGCTTTGCGGAATAGATTATAAGAATTTATTAAGGAGGAATATTATCTATGAGAACTACAAAAAAGCTTATGGCTGCTGTTCTCGCTGTTTGTATGCTCGCTTCAACAAGCGTTGTATCAGGCTTTGCAGCTACAACTGATTCCGAACCTGTTTCGGCTGATATTGTTGCAGATTCTGCCTATACACAGGCTTGCGAAGCAATCGACAACGAATATGCATACACAAAGCGTGATTTGGGTGCTACTTATTCACCCGAGGGCACAACCTTCAAGGTTTGGTCTCCTACAGCCACAGAAGTGTCGCTGAATCTTTATGCAACAGGTTCAGACACAGAGGAGGGTGCAGAGGATCTCGGCACTTATCCCCTGGAAAAGCTTATGGACGGCGAAAAGTGGACAGGTGTATGGACAACAACACTTGAGGGTGACCGCAAAAATCAGTACTACACCTACACAATCACAGCTGCCAACACCACAGGCACAAAGACAACAACCAAGGAAACACAGGACGTTTATTCAGTTGCAACAGGCGTAAACGGTAAGCGTTCAATGATTTGCGACCTTGACTCAACAGACCCCGAAGGCTGGGAAAATGACGACCACGTTCTTTTGGACGAGTCAACAGACTCAGCTGTCTGGGAGCTCCACGTTAAGGACTTTTCTTATGACCCTGCTTCAGGTGTTTCCGAAGCAAACAGAGGAAAGTATATGGCTTTCACCGAAACAGGTACAACACTCAACGGTGAGGGAAATATCTCAACCTGTATTGATTACCTCAAGGAGCTTGGCGTAACAACAGTTCAGATTAACCCCTTCTATGACTTCCAGTCAATCAACGAAATGGGTTCTGATTCACAGTTCAACTGGGGTTATGACCCTCAGAACTACAATGTTCCCGAAGGCTCTTATTCTTCAAATCCCTATGACGGTAACGTAAGAATCAAAGAGTGTAAGTCAATGATTAAAGCACTTCACGACGCAGGCATTTCAGTAGTTATGGACGTTGTTTACAACCACACATATTCAACTGATTCCTGCTTCCAGTCTACAGTACCTAACTACTACTACAGAATGACAAAGACAGGTGCATTCTCCAACGGTTCAGGCTGCGGCAATGAGTGCGCAACAGAACGTGCAATGTACAGAGATTTTGTTATTCAGTCACTTCTTTACTGGGTAAATGAGTACCACGTTGACGGCTTCCGTTTTGACCTTATGGGAATTATGGATGTTGAAACAATGAATCTGGCAAGAGAGGCTCTCGACTCTGTTGATGCAAGAATCACAACATGGGGCGAAGGCTGGTCAGGCGGCGACTCTTCACATCCCACAAACACTTGCTCAGGTGAAAAGTTCTATCCTGCAACACAGTCTAACGCTACAAAGCTCAGCAGCAGAATCGCTCTCTTTAACGACGCAATCCGTGACGGTATCAAGGGCAACTGTATGAACATTTCAAATCAGGGCTTTGTTCAGGGTGCAAAAACCAATGCTCCTAACATCAGATACGGCGTAAGAGCTAACTCAGCAGCCAGATTCAACTGGCTTGCAAACGCACCCTCACAGTGCGTAACATATGCAGCTTGCC
>JBJEOX010000029.1:0-4089 GCA_051880935.1 Ruminococcus sp. | reverse complement strand
CCTTGATGTTTATTGTGCCGTTTCCGTCAACATCAGCTGCTTTGATGTATTTGTCAGCCAGTGTATCAAGCCCTACGGCGAATTTCTGAATCAGTGTTGCGTCAGCAATTGTTATAAGGTTATCGCCGTTTGCATCACCGAGAATTACCGTATCAGGAGCAGTGGTCGGTTCTGTGGTAGGTACGGGAGCGGTAGTTGGCTCAGTTGTAGGAACAGGAGCAGTAGTCGGCTCTGTTGTAGGTTCAGGAGTTGTAGTTGTGGGAGAAGTAGGATCTGTATTGCCGCCTGATAATGCCTTACCGATTCTTGCAAGAGGAACTGTAATATTGTCCTCGTCCTCTTTTTCCTGTGAGTTAGGTTCCTGCTGTGAATAAGCCTTATCGGCGTTGTCGCTCATTGACGGGTCGTAAGGAAGGCTGTCCATACCCGATGTGCCGAATGATGAAATCTTGATAATTCCGATACCGTTTGTTTCAATGTCAGACGCACTGATTCCAAGCTTTTCAAGCGGAACAGACATCTCATAGAACATATCAAGCTTTGAGTCGTGTCCGAGCTCGTAGAAATCTACCCAGTCTGATGAGTCAATCAGAGTATCTCCGGGTGCACGGTCGTGATACTTACCGTAGCCGCCGTTGATGCCGATAAGCTTGCCCGAGAGAGTCTTTCCGTTGCCCCATTTCATATTGATGCCTGTGTTTGTGCCGGCGTATTTTTCAACGCCTACCTTGCCGTTGTCGTCAGCAGGATAGATGAAAGGTCCGTTTGAATTATTAGTTGAGCAGGTGATTATGGTGTCGAAATCTGTTGTGTATGTAATTCCGCTTGACCATAATGTACCGCCGTTTGCGGTTGTACCGTCTGATACATTGCCCAAGCCTGTGTTAATTGCAAAGAAGATAGGCATATTGTAAATCCAGAGGTTGCCCTGACTAAGCGGGAAATCGTCGTTCGGTGCAACTATGTCCTGAACATTTGCCATCTCCCACATAAGATAGAGGTTATCGTTATCCCACGCAGCATAGAGTGCATAGTCGTCCATAGCAATTTCGTACATTGAACCGGGGCGGTATACACGTGGGTCGTCGTTTGCAGTACCCTGTGCAATAAGCATTGAAGAATCCCAGTCCGACTTGTCGCCGTCAACAGAGATTGTCTTTCTTGCACCGTACTGATTGTTGGGGTTAGTTGCGTATTTGCCTGTTAATGCAGGAGTTGTCGAGCCGTCTGTTCCCACAGGAGCGTTCGTGTCTTTTTTGAGGTACTGATATGCAGCGGTTTCAGTGCCGTTTGCATTTGTAGCAGATACTGTAAGCGTTGTGTAAGCGTTAATTGCAGTATCCTTGCCGACTGTTGCTGTTGTGCTGTCGCTGAAAGCTGCCCATTCGCCGTTGTCAACCTTGTACTGTGCGCTGTCGGCATTAGTTACGGTTATTACAACGTCAAGAGTATCTGTCTTAAAGCTTGTCTTGTCCTTTTTGTCAACGCTGATAATGGCCTTTGATGCAGAAACATCGTAAACAGACCATTCGCCCGTTGAGAAGGTGTAAATCTGATTGTCACCGGGATAAATCATATCAGATGTTTTTTTGCTGTCACTGCCGTTGTTAAAGATAATATTTACATAGTCGTTGTCAAGGGTGTAGGAATAGATATTGTCTTTAACCTTTGTCATCTTAACACCCGGCCAGGAGCCGTTGTTGGTTTTACCGTCAATCCACATATAGCAGTACGGTTCAAACCCGTCTGTTTCGCAGTAGACAGTATCTCCTGTTGCTGCGCTCGTGGTAATGAGTCCGCTTGTAACGATGCTCGTGACAACAAGCATAGCAGCAAGAATTACGCTGATAATTCTGTTTGATTTCTTTTTCATGGTTGTCCTCCGTTAATTTCAAAATCAGGTAACAAATTTTACCTTTTATAATTATACTCTGATTAACGCAATGTATCAATATAAAAAGAAAACTATAACTAATCTTGTAGAATTTACACAATCAGTATGACGAAATTTATCATAAATTGACTATGCTTTTTTGTATACAAGCAGTACAAATTCAATATCTGTTGTAAGTTTATCGAGCAAATCAAGCCTGCTCATACCTTCACTCGGAGTGTGGTAGTAATAAGGAGTCATCTGAAACAGTGCTTTAATGTCCTGTTTTGAGTCAAGCTCTATTGTGCTTTTAACTCTGATTTTGTCAATCAGTTCAAGATTTTCCGTTTCCGGTGCTTTTTCATCATTATAGTACGGCTTGTCATAAAGCACTTTTTTAAGCCCAAAAAGGTGTTCTTTCCCCGGAATTGCAGTAACGATTACGCCGTCGTCGCTTAAAATTCTTGAAAATTCTGCGTTGTGAAAAGGTGCAAAAAGGTGAAAAGCAAGCTTCACCGAGCTGCTTTTTGCGGGAATTGAGGCGATGTTTGCAACGAAAAATTTTGCACCGCAGCGCCGCTTTGCGGCAAGCCTTACCATATTTTTAGACAGGTCAAAGCCGTAAAAATCACGTTTGTATTTTTGTGTAAGATATGAGGTGTAGTATCCCTCTCCGCAGCAGATATCGAGCACGCTGTCGCCGTTTGATGTGTATTTGTCAATGCAATCACCTACAGCGGCGGCAAGGGGAGAGTAAAAGCCTTTTTCAAGAAAATCACGTCTTGATTTTGCCATTTCCTTGTTGTCACCTGTGCTGTCGCCCGATTTATGAGCCGACAGAAGGTTAACATAGCCCTCCTTTGCAAGGTCAAAGCAGTGGTTGTTTTCACATTTTGCAGTTTTGTTTTCAAAGAAAAGCTCGTTTTTGCAAACGGGACAGATAAGAATATTCATATGTAAAACCTTCTCTTAACTAATAAATCTAAATATTACTTTAAGCAATCTAAACCATAAATGCATAACTATAATAAATATTATATAGAACACAATTTTTAAAATCAATATATCAATTTAATTCGGTGTAAAATTCAGTGCAAAAAGAAAACCCGCCGAGCTAATCGGCGAGTCTTGAAACAAAGGACTGCATTTCCTGCTTTGAATTTATGTTGTGAATTTCAGAGAGTATTTTATTCTGTTCGTCCTCCGTCATATTTGAAAATTTCTTCATCGCATCGGGCTGCTGAGCCAGAGCCATTCCAAACCCCAACGGCAAATCCTTGTTCATAAAATCACCTCATTGATAGTATGAAGAATAGAAACCGTTTTATTCGGGAAATAGAAAGTATGGTAATTTAGATGTTATGAAACCTAAGCCGAAAAATGCGGCGGAATTTCAGAATACAGCCTTGACAGCGACAATAAAAGACATACGCAAAGCGTGCCGAGGTGTGGCAGGAAAAGGCGGAGGAAACAGCAGATATTATAACAAAAGATGTTGTTATAACTGAAAAGCAGATAGAGCATATTAAAGAACATCATCCGAATGACTTCGAACGATTTAACGGTTTCTTTAGAGATATTGTTGAGAATCCCGATTATATCATTGAAGCGAATAAGCCAAAAACAGCTTTAATTCTGAAAGAAATAGTTTCCGAGCACGAAAAATTTAAAACTGTTCTCAGGCTCGTTACGTCGACTGATGACCCTAAATATAAAAATTCTATCATAACTTTTATGAAAATTGATGATAAAGAGTGGAATCGAATATTAAGAAATAAAAAAATACTTTACAAATCTGAATAAATTGATTATAATATTAATAGAATAAGGATAGGCTATTCGAGGTGGAGGAATTCGTACAGTCCACACGCCGATGGTACAGACAGGGGAAACCCGAGAGACGCAGGAGAATTGTACGCCTGCCGAATAGCCTGTTCATATTAATAAAATCATTTTACCGCTCCCACGTTGTGAGGGCGGTATTTTATTTATATAACAAAAGGCACCCACTTGCGTGAGTGCCTTTGGCGGAGGACAAGGGATTTGAACCCTCGCGCCGCGTTAGCGACCTACTCCCTTAGCAGGGGAGCCTCTTCACCACTTGAGTAATCCTCCGTGCGGTAAAGTTTTTAAATAAAATAAATGGCGGAGAGGAAGGGATTCGAACCCTTGGTCCCTCGCGGGATCACTAGTTTTCAAGACTAGCTCCTTAAACC
>JBJEOX010000028.1:0-4090 GCA_051880935.1 Ruminococcus sp. | reverse complement strand
TTGCCGACTTCAAGATTACCGCAAAAATGCTCCAGCACTTTATCAAAAAGGCTGTAAAGCCCGGAATTTTCAGCAAGCCGAGGGTTATAATCTGTATGCCGACAGGCGTTACCGAGGTTGAACGCAAGGCTGTTGAGGACGCCGCATATGAGGCAGGTGCAAAGCCGCCTGTAATATTGATTGAAGAGCCTATGGCGGCAGCAATCGGCGCAGGAATGCCCGTTGACGAGCCTACGGGAAGTATGGTAGTAGACATCGGCGGCGGCACAAGCGAGGTAGCCGTAATTTCGCTCGGTGACATCGTAACAGCCTGCTCCGTTCGTGTTGCAGGCGACAAGTTTGACGAGTCGATTTCTACCTATATAAAGAAAAAGTACAACCTCTTAATCGGTGAGAGAACTGCCGAGGATATTAAAATCAAAATCGGCTCGGCTTACCCCTACGAGGACGAAAAGAGCCTTGTCGTAAAGGGCAGAAATCTTGTTGACGGACTGCCCAAGGACATAACGATTACCGCATCCGAGGTGCGTGACGCACTTGCAGACCCGCTTATGACGATTGTCGAGGCGATTAAGACAACGCTTGAAAAAACTCCGCCCGAGCTTTCGGCGGACATCATTGACCACGGAATTATGCTGACAGGCGGCGGTGCGCTGTTAAGGGGTATTGATATGCTCGTTATGCAGCAGACGGGTATGCCCGTTCACATTGCCGACAGACCGCTCGACTGCGTTGTTGACGGTGCAGGCAAAAGGCTGGGTAAGCCTGTGGGCGTTCAGTACAAACACAACAGGTAACAATTAACAATGAACAATTAACAATTAACAATTATCAATTAACAGTTTTTATGAAACGGATAAATAACAAAAGCTTTAAACCTCTTATAATAACGCTTGTGATTCTTTGCGTGGCGGCTGTGCTTTCGCTCGGTGAAAACTCCGTCATTCCGAGTGCCGTAAACGCCTTTACAAACGGACTTTTCAGCGTGACTGCAAACGCTACCGCAAGTGCAGACAGTGCAAGCTATGACGATTTAAAAACTGAAAACGAAAAGCTCAGAAAGGAAAATGCCGAGCTCAGAGAACAGCTTGCAGACTACTACGACATAAAGCAGGAGAACGAAAAGCTCCGGAAATACTACGATTTAAAAAAGCAGAATCCGTCGTATAAAATTCAGCCTGCAACTGTGATTATGCGTGATGCAAACGACGATTTTTACTCCTTTACGCTCAATATCGGAACCTCATCGGGAGTTGCGGTAAATAACCCCGTAATTACCGAAAACGGTCTTGTCGGCTGGGTTTGCAAAGCGGATTTAACCACCTGCAAGGTCAAAACAATCCTCTCGCCCGACACCAAGGCAGGCGCTGTTGACAAGCAGTCGAACGACAGCGGAATAATAAGCGGAAGTGCATCCCTCTGTGACGACAACCTCACAAGCCTTACAAAAATCGAGGAGAACAACAAGATTAAAGCCGGCGATATGATTGTCACCTCGGGTACGGGCGGAGTATACCCCGGTAACCTGATTATCGGCAAGGTAAAGGAGATAAAGTACAATTCCTACGACACCTCACGCTATGCAATTGTCGAGCCGTATGAGGACATTCGCAAAATCACCTCGGCGGCTGTCATCACCGACTTTGACACGAAAGGCGAGGTTAAGAGCACACAATGAGAAACCTCGGATTTTTCAAATATCTTTCCTATTCTATGCTTGTGATTCTGCTCTATATTTTGCAGGCAACGCCGGATTTAATGCCCGAGCTTTTCGGCTCAAAGCCTCTTTTGCTGTTGCCGCTTGCGCTGGCGATTTCATCTGTTGAAAAGGAAGTTCCGTCGCTCGTTTTCGGAGCGGTCTGCGGAGGTCTTACTGACCTTGCATCGGGCGGAGGAATAGGATATTTTGCAATAATTCTGACGCTGATTTGCTACTTTGAATCGCACGTGTTCAGTACATATTTCGTGCCGAATATTTTTTCGGCAACGGTTCACTCTGCAATCGCAACGGTGCTTTCAATCGGCGTTTATTTCCTGATATTCAAGGTGTTTTCGGGCATTCCCGACTGGCATATTCTGTTTGTAAACCACTATATTTCCCGAATTGTCTATACGTTTGTTATGTTTATTCCTATTTGTATTTTGGTGAGGTTTTTGCATAAGAGCTTTTAAGGTATAATCAACCGTAAATTGTTAATTTAGCGAGCAATACATATGGAAATTTTCAAAAGGCGCAAAAAGCGTGAGTTAAAAAATAAATATCCCAAAACGACGATTACCGTCTGCATCATAGTTACGCTTGTATTCTTTGCGATTTTCACCGCACGCCTTGTTGACTGGCAGATTATTCACGGAAGCGAGTACAGCGAGCTTGCAAAGCGTTCAACAAGCTACACCGTTCAGACCGACGCAACAAGGGGCGAAATTCTCGACAAAAACGGCGACGGACTTGTGGTGAACACCACCCACTACAAAATCGTGATTGACAAGCTCTACGCTAACGAAAAAACGCTTGATACAAACCTGCTTGCGCTTATAAATCTGATGAATTTAACAGGCGACAAGTGGGAGGATACTCTGCCGATTGAGCTTTCGGGCAACACGCTCTCCTACAAAAACGGCGCAGAGGACGAAATCACCACGCTTTTGTCGGAGGATTATTTAAATCTTGACGAAAACACAACGGCTCAGGACTGCTTTAAAAAGCTTGTTGAGCGTTATGAAACTGACGAAAATCTGTCGCTTGCGGAACAGAGAAACCTCGTTTCCGTTCATTACAATATGGAGCTTACAGGGTATTCAAACTCAAATACCTACGTTTTTGCAAAGGATATAAAGCGCAGTACAGTCAGCGCAGTCAGCGAAAATACGCAGGGCGTAAGCGGAATTGACGTGCAGACCTACCTTGTGAGAACGGCTCAGGACGCTGACCTTGCCCCACACGTTCTCGGAGCACTCGGTGCAATCACCGAGGAGGAATATGATGAATTAAAGGACGGAGAAAAAACCTACACCCTCACCGACAGCGTGGGTAAATTCGGCATAGAGCTTGCCTTTGAAAATCAGCTCAAGGGCGAGGGCGGAATGAAGATTATCAAGAGAAACTCCGACGGCACAATCGTAGATACGGTTGAAACGATTGACTCAAAGCCCGGCAATACCGTCTACCTCACGCTCGACAAAAAATTGCAGGAAACGGCTGTTAAGTCGCTTGCCGAAAACGTAAAGGCGGCAAAGGCGCAGGGCGTTTCCGAAAAGCAATCATACGGCGGAAGCGGCTACGGCGAGGACTGCGAAACGGGTGCGGTCGTAATGCTGTCGGTCAAGGATTTTTCCGTTCTTGCGGCGGCAAGCTACCCCACTTATGACCTCAACAAATACAGCCGGTACGGCGACTATTACGTAAAGCTTTCCGAAAACAAAAACTCGCCTATGTACAACCGGATTTCTGTCGGAAGCTTTGCCTGCGGCTCTGTTTACAAGCCGTGCGTAGCGTGTGCGGCGCTTGAAGAAAAGACGATTACAAAGGACACCGAAATTTTCTGCAAGCAGGAATACGACTACTATCCGAGCAACGTGGTGCATTGTATGCACTATCACAGCGATTTGGACGTTACGGGCGCAATTGCACAGTCGTGCAACTACTTTTTCGCCGAAACAGGCAGGCGGCTCGGAATTGAAACAATGTACCTCTACTCCGAAAAATTCGGGCTCGGCGAGTATACGGGAATTGAAATTGAGGAGTCAAAAGGCACTCTTGCAGGGCGTGACAGCACAAGCTGGATGCCCGGCAATACAGTTCAGGCGGCAATCGGTCAGTCGGACAACGCCTTTACTCCGCTACAGCTTGCAACCTATGCGGCTACGCTTGCAAACGACGGCACAAGGCTGAAAACCCACGTCGTAAGCAAGGTTACAGACTACGAACGCACAAAGACGATTGAAGATTACAGCAATCCGACTGTTGTTGATACCTGCGGAATTTCGCAGAAAAATCTTGAAATCGTGCAGAACGCAATGCTTGAAGTAACGCAGAACGAGGACGGAACGGCGTACTCAATGTTCGGCGATTACAAGGTAAAGGTTGCGG
>JBJEOX010000027.1:0-4103 GCA_051880935.1 Ruminococcus sp. | reverse complement strand
TACAACGGCAATTATGTGCTTAAGTCAGCCTGCACAGATTGTTATCTTGACGTAAGCGGAGCTTCAACCGCTAACTATGCAAATATTCAGATGTACACCTTTAACGGCACACTTGCACAGCAGTTTACTATTACAAAGGTCTGATTCAGTAAAGTAAAATAGTTTTTTGCAAAAGCAGACTAAATAAAAACTGAAATTCGGAGCAGGCGCATAATTTGTGCCTGTTCCGACACCTGCTTTTTTACAGGAACAATTTATTATGCAACGAGTAATGAAACGACGCCGTTTTTTAATCTTGAAAATTCCGCCGAGTCGGTTAAATGCTGACTCAGGCTTTACATAAATTAATTATATTTTTCAAGGAGGAACACGAATGAAAAAAATAATTTCATTAATCCTGAGTGTTACAATGCTTGCTTCTGCGGCACAGCTGTATGCTTCGGCAGATATAGCTCCTGACGTTGTACAGACGGAAGCTGTACAGGAAGCAACCGCACAATCAACTACTCAGTCAACAACTCAGAAAACAACAGAAACAACACAATCGTCTGACAGTGGAAGCAACACAGACATAGCTGCAAGCGGCTCTGCAAGTGCCTACACTTCAGATGAAAGCTCTCTTTCAACTGAAAGCGCAAAAATCAAAACAGCCGTAAACGCTCTTTTGAAGAGTGAAACAGCAGATGAAGAGCAAAGCGGAAAGCTTACTTTGGCAAATTCACCTATGCTGAAAGCGCAACAGGCTATTAATCTTACACAAGCAACAGACTTAGGCGACACCTTTTATGCAGCAATTAAATTCAGAGATACAAGCGCTTACCTAGGCGTTGATTTTAGCAGCTATACTGAACATAATTACGGCGATGCATTTGCTGAATCCTATAATGTTGTAATTCGCAGCAATCCGACCGACCAATCCTATTATTGGAAGTTTACAAGTACAGGAGATGGCGATGGTTCCTACTATATTGAGAATATCCTGAACAATTGGCGGCTTGATGTTAATGAAGGTAAATCTGCTATTTATACTAATGTTCAGCTTTGGTCTGTAGCTAATACTGATAATTCTCAGAAGTGGAAAATTTATAAAGATACTCAAGGAAGATATGTTTTCACTTCGCGCGTAACAGATGAAAAAACAATTGATGCAAGGGTTTTGGATATAGCCGGCAATGGTTGGGCAGATGATACTAATGCCCAGATCTATTTTTACGATCCAACAAGTGAAGCGGATAGATTCTATCTTGAAATGATGTCAGTAGCAGCTCAGGAAGAAAGCTGCAAGCCTATAACAAGCGACAATATCAATTTTCAGCTGTTTGACTACAGTGAAGGCATTAACCGTAACGGTGGTATAAAAGGCATTAATGAGGGTAGCACAGATACTAATAACTGGCGCCCGCTTGCCAATTATTTTTCGTTTGTAGCAAATCCTGCTGAAAAACTCACAACTGATCCAAAACCCGATGCGTGGGTTGATAATAGGGGTGAATACGACGCTGACGGTTTTGTTCTTAATCACGCAACCGTTGAAAGAAAGCTGGTAAATAATTACCCTGTTATTGATTTATCAAGGAGTGCAGTAAGTAACACAGGAGATTCAGGTAAAAAAGGAAACGGCGATAACAGTGAGTTGCCTGACAAAGATGACCGTAGTCTTGCCTACCTGTTTGGAGGAGAGCCGGACAACCGTGCAGTGCAGTCCTATTCTCCGAAAAATACAATTCTGCAAGAGTATACTGACACCAATAGCGGTGTAAAGCATTATTACTATAACAGTACCGTAAGTATAAGCGGTACTGCTACACAAGACCTTGCAAATGCTGTAGACTATGATTACAATGCAAACGAGTTCCGTGTACGCAGCTACACAGAAGGCGGTGGCTTTTTCCCGTTTAACACCACCTCTGACCAAGGTGTTGATAATTCTCCACACGCATTCAGCAATCCCGATCATTGGTTCGGTATGAGAATGGATGTTGATTTTATTCAGGGTGAAGGCGGAAAAATCAACGGTGAAGATATGATATTTAACTTCACAGGTGATGACGATATATGGGTGTTTATTGACGATGTTCTTGTTCTTGACATCGGCGGCAGACATACCGCTGTTAGAGGCTCAATAAACTTCAGCAGCGGTGAAATCAAAGCATATAATCCGGCTTACGCTGACGTATGTAATTATCCTACAACCTTAAGTAAGGTTTTCGAGCTTGCCGGCGCTAATCCGATTGGCGGTTGGAGCAGCGACAAAAAGACCTTTGCAAACTACACCTCTCACAAGCTGAGCTTTTTCTACTTAGAACGTGCAAAAGGAGAGGCAACCTGTTGCATTGACTTCAACTTGCCTGAGCCACCGACAAATTCTGTTCAGATATCAAAAACGGTTGAAGATAAAAACGGAAATGCTGTAACAACAGATAATAATGATTATACATTCCGGCTTTGCTATGCTAATTCAGATGATGTGATAAGTGATAGCCAATTATTAAGCTACGAAAAAATAGACAGTAATGGAAATCGTGTTACAGGTAATCTGGACTATGGTGAGTTTTCTCTGAAAAACGGTGAGTGGATTCGATTCACGAGCCTTGGCGACGAGTGCAAAATAAAAGAGATTAACAATCCCATTTATGTAAAGAAAACAGATGTTAAAGTCGAGGGTGTAAAAACCGCAGAATTTGAAAATGTTCCCAATAATACGCCATATATTTCCGTACAGCCGTCTGCTACAAATGAAAAAACTGTAGAGTTTATCAATACCCTGCAAAGCGTTGACATTAATTTTAAATTCTACAACCGTGACCCTGCAACAGGCAAGACGGCTGATGTAAGTTCCACTCCGCAAACCTTTACCAGAACGGTTTCTAATAATGAATATGGAACACTGTATAATTCAAACCCCAAAACTGATAATAAGGAAACATATTTTTCAAATATTATTTCAACTGTGGGAGTGGATTTTAGCACCAAATATTCAAACGTCCTTGACAATTATGAGCTGTTCCAGTCGCAGTCACAGGCATTGAGTACTATTACGACATTCAAGGATTATCATTCTGAAAACGGAAGCAACTACAGTTCACAGGCGTATCATACAAACCGGTACGGCTATACGCAAAGTAAAGTTGGTGAAGATACATACATATGGAATGACCCGGAGAATACAACCGCTGACGGTGCAAAGTGGGTGACATACAAGGACGGCAACGGAAATGAAATTGCAGAAGAAAATCTTTCTGAGGCAAACGCCGGTTCCGTTGAAACAATAGATGTATGGCTGTTCAACAATCCAAGGTACTATTATGTGAGTGTTTACGGTGCAACAGAGTCTTCTCAGCTAACAACAGTCGGTACGAAACACATTGCAACTGCTAATTCAACTCCATACAATGCCTTTTACAACCAGCGTTTTGGTACTGCAATCGACAACGGCGGATATATTGACAGTGCAACCGACTATCTGAAAGCATACGGCATCAGCGGATATATCGGTCAGTCTGTCAGCACAGCTTCTGCAATAGGCGATTTGAAATTCTCTTACTGGTCGTTTGACGAGAACGGAAAAACCGTTGCTTCAACCGACAGAAGATACAATTTCCGTATCAAAAACAACCTTACGCTTTACGCCGTTTATGAAACCACTCCGTTAAGCGAAAAAAAGGACGATAGCGGCAATATAGTAAAAGGTCTTTCTGTTTCAATGAACGATCCCGACCTTTATGTAGAGAACGGCAAGGAGAGAATCAGACTCAACACAGAGATTAACCCCTACAACTGCCCCGATCAGGATACAAATATCCAGAATGTTGCGGCAATTTATGTTGTTGATAAATATGCAAATATCGTAATGGATGATACGGTTCTTTCGTGCATTAAAAAAATTGTTCAGCAAAATATTGCAGATATTAAGCAGGAGTCAAACGGAAGCTCACACACAGGAATTGACTTATCAACTCTGACAGGCGATGATGTAATAAAAGACTGTGACGGTCATACTCTTACTTTAGGTAAGGGCAACTTCTACGTTTACTATGTTGACGCATTTGTAAAGCCTGTTGACGGTGTAAGCAATCAGGTTGTTCTGACAAACAAAAACAGAG
>JBJEOX010000026.1:0-4106 GCA_051880935.1 Ruminococcus sp. | reverse complement strand
AAAAACGAGTACACACCCACAGTTGACGGCTCGGAATACAAGCGTTCATCAGCAATTGACGTAGCAGACGGCGACACAATTTACGTTGTTGTCGGCGACCCTGCTTGGCGCTCAATGAATGCAAGCGAAAGCGCAAACGTATACACAATCAATATAAAGGTCGATAAGGTTGCAGAAAAGCTTGACAGCACAGGTGATTACTTAATTTCACTCGGCGTTCCCGGTGTAGGCTCAATCGGAGGCGAATGGCGTGTACTCGGGCTTGCAAGAGCAGGAAAAATCACAAGCGAGCTTTCAGACGGCTATTATGAAAACCTTGTAAGCTATGTTGAAGAAATCGGCAGTGCAAAGCTTGATTCCAGAAAATCAACTGAAAACTCAAGGGTAATACTTGCACTTTCTGCAATAGGAAAGGACGCAACTGACGTTGCAGGATACAATCTCCTTGAGCCGCTTGCAGACTATGATTTTGTAACCTATCAGGGACTCAACGGCGCTGTTTTTGCACTGATTGCACTCGACACATACAATTACGAAATTCCTACAGCAGGTGAAGGTGCAACTCAGACAACACGTGAGAATCTTATAAACAATATTCTTGAAAATAAGCTTGAAAACGGCGGATGGACGTTCTTCGGAAGTACGGCTGACCCCGATATGACGGGTATGGCTATTCAGGCGCTCGCTCCGTATTACAACAAAAATGCTGAAGTAAAAAATGCCGTTGACAAAGCTCTTGACGTTCTGTCAGCCTCTCAGCAGGACAACGGCGGCTTTGCCTCATGGGGTTCGGTGAATGTAGAAAGCTGTGCTCAGGTGCTCACTGCACTTGCAAGTCTTGGAATTGATGCCGATACTGACGAACGCTTTATCAAAAACGGTAACACAATTGTTGACGCAATTATGGATTTTTCGGTAGAAAACGGCTTTGCACACGTAAAGGACAGCGGCTATAATCAGATGGCAACCGAACAGGCTTATTATGCACTTGTGTCCTATAACAGAGTTAAGAACGGCAAAACTTCTCTTTATGATATGTCAGACGTTAAGGGACTGAAGTATGATGTAAACGGCGACGGAGTGATGAATGTTCAGGACTGCACGCTTATTCAGAAATATTCAGCAGAACTTGCAGAGCTTACCGACGAACAGCTCAAAAAGGCTGACTGCAACAATGACGGATTCGTTAATGTTATTGACGCAACAACCTTACAGAAAATTTTAGCAGAATAATTTATATTCGTGATATTTATGATTGAATTTTTAAAAAAACACAAATACAAAATTATAGCCGCAGTATGCGCTCTTGCTGTCCTTACGGGTGCGTTTTTTGCCGGCGGAAGCCTTGGCGAAAACGTTCCTGCGGTTGTAAAATCTTCAACCTATGATACTGCGATTGTAACCGAAAGTACAACAGTTTCGCAGAGCAAAAATGAAAGCATTTCACCGACTGAAAATTCGACTAAAGCAACTGAGAAGAATAAGTCGGAACAGTCAACTGCTGCTCCGACAGGTACCTCACAGACAAAAAGTGAGCAGTCGGTTGTATCAAATCAAACAAGCAAATCATCAGGTTTTTCTTCGAGCACATCATCAAAAACAAGCTCGCAGAATTCGCAGTCAACGTCAGACACAAAGCAGGATAAGTACAAAACCGACCCTGTTCCCGAGGGCAAGCCACAGCCTGTTGAACCGCAGGAGCAGGAAATTACCGATAACACGCTGAAATGCACGTTTTCAATTTCCTGCGCTACAGTGCTTGACAATATGGATAAGCTTGATAAGTCAAAAAAGGAGATTATCCCTGATGACGGCTGGATTTTAGAGCCTGTTACCGTTAACTTCAACGAGGGTGAATCTGTTTTTGACGTGCTCAAACAGGTGTGCAAGGACAATAAAATTCATCTTGAATTTTCATTTACACCGATTTACAATTCATCGTATATTGAGGGAATCAATAACCTCTATGAATTTGACTGCGGAAGCCTTTCGGGCTGGATGTATGAAGTAAACGACTGGTTTCCGAATTACGGTTGTTCAAGGTATGAAGTTAAAAACGGTGACGTTATCGAGTGGCAGTACACCTGCAATCTCGGTGCGGATATAGACGGATATTACGCAGTAGGTGAGTAAATATGACGGACGCATTTTCAAAGCTGCACCCGACTGTAAATTTCATATTCTTTGCATTCGTGCTTGTGCTGTCAATGTTCGTTATGAACCCCGTTTGCCTTGCGCTGTCGCTTGTCTGTGCCTTCGTGAATGCGGTGTATCTGAACGGCATAAAAACGGTAAAGCTCTGCCTTAAATTCATTTTGCCTATGGTGCTGTTGGTAGTTCTGATAAACCCAGTTTTCAATCATCAGGGCGTTACGATTCTCACGTATTTTCCTTGGGATAATCCGCTTACGCTGGAATCAATTGTCTACGGAATAGCGTCTGCGGCTTTGCTCTCCTCAGTGGTACTGTGGTTTTCTGTTTTCAACAGCGTGATAACATCCGACAAGCTTGTGTATCTGTTTGGCAGAATAATACCGTCACTTAGCCTTGTGCTGTCAATGTCACTGCGATTTGTACCGAAGTTTTCGGCTCAGTTTAAAAACGTAAGGAATGCTCAAAGGTGCATAGGCAGGGATATTTCCGACGGCTCACTTATAAACCGCATAAAAAACGGAATCCGAATTATCTCGATTATGCTTTCGTGGTCAATGGAAAATGCGATTGAAACTGCCGACTCAATGAAAAGCAGAGGCTTCGGACTGAAGGGCAGAACGGCTTATTCAATCTATAAATTTGACAGACGTGACTTGATTGTGCTTATTATAGTTGCCGTTCTCGGCGTTTCGGTCAGCATTTCCGCAATAACGGGCGTGATTGACTTTAGCTATTTTCCGTTGATAAAAGGCAATTTGACTGATATTATGTCGATTGCAACATTTTTCTTATGCGGAATATTAATGCTGATTCCGACAATTTTAAATGCAGGGGAGGGTATGAAATGGAAGCGTTTAAGGTCAGCAATCTGACGTTTCGCTATCCCGAAACGGGCGAGGATGTTCTGATAAACGTTACATTTTCTGTCAACAGCGGCGAATTTATCACTCTCTGCGGACCGTCAGGCTGCGGAAAAAGTACGCTTTTGCGGCATTTAAAACCCTCTCTTGCTCCGTTTGGTGTAAAAAGCGGCGAAATCTTATTTGAAAATGAGGATATTTCAGCACTTTCACAGCGTGATTTAAGTCAGAAAATCGGCTTTGTAATGCAGTCGCCCGATAATCAGATTGTAACAGACAAGGTGTGGCACGAGCTTGCCTTCGGTCTTGAAAGCCTTGGATACGACAACACAACGATACGCAGACGTGTTGCCGAAACGGCAGGCTTTTTCGGTATAGAAGGCATATTCGACAGGAGCGTGTCAGAGCTTTCGGGCGGACAAAAGCAGATTTTAAATCTTGCATCAATTATGGCTATGCAGCCGTCTGTGCTCATTTTAGACGAGCCGACAAGTCAGCTTGACCCGATTTCGTCTTCCGAATTTCTCGCCTGCGTTTCAAAAATCAACCGTGAGCTGGGCACAACCGTAATCATCACAGAGCACAGGCTTGACGAGATTTTTCCTCTGAGCGACAGGGTGCTTGTGCTTGAAAACGGCGAAATCGTGTCGGACGATACGCCCGAAAATACGGGCAGAAATCTGAAAAAAATAAACAGCAAAACTTTCCTATCTCTGCCGACGCCTATGCAAATCTGGGACAGGGTTGACCTTGGGAATTCAGACTGTCCTGTGAAAGTTGCGCAGGGCAGAGAGTGGCTTGAAAAATACTCGCAAAATCACACACTATATCCACTGTATGACGAGGAAATTCCCGAACATAAGGACAATATTGCCGTTGAGCTTAAAGACGTTTGGTTCAGATATGAAAAGACCTCTCCCGATGTGCTGAAAGGCTTGTCGTTCAGGGTGCTTGAGGGCGAGTTCGTCGCAATCCTCGGCGGCAACGGTGCAGGCAAAACGACTGCACTGTCAATGATAAACGGAATTAACTCACCGTACCGAGGAGAAGTGCGGTTATTCGGAAAAAACGTAAATGACGTTAAACAGTCAG
>JBJEOX010000025.1:0-4108 GCA_051880935.1 Ruminococcus sp. | reverse complement strand
CATCTTTCAATTTAAACTTTGCATACAAAATTATTTCATCATCATTATCAGGTTTTATGTTATTCATAGTATACTCTGCGCCGGCATCTTTACCGTCGGCATCTTTAACCTTATTAGATAAAGCTTCATCAGTATACCAACCAACGAATTCATATCCATTATCGTCGTCAGGAATAGCCTTGAAGGTTGCACTACCGTTATAATCAACTGTAACTGACACTGTTGTGCCCGTATTTGCATTTGGCGGTGCAGTAAAGGTTACTTTACTTCCGTCAGATGAATCTGCGGGTTTTGCAACCGCTGTTACAGAGAACTGCTTTATCTTATATTTAGCATACAGTATATAGTTCTCCTTAACCGAATTAATAGAAATGACTTTTTCAGAACTGTACGGTGTACCTGTTCCGGTTGCTGTTTTATACCAACCTAAGAATTTATAGCCCTCTTTGTTAGCTGCGGTAAACGTAACATTTGCGTTTTCAGTGCCATCATCCAGCAGATAAGTATCAACCTGACTTGTTGCCGCATCAGAATTCAACTGTACTGTACCGCCAGTTAAATCAGGATAGATATCTCCTGTTACAGCAGTAAGCTTAATATGATACTGCAATTGGAATTTTGCATAGAATACATATGATTTATTTGTAGCCGGTGTAAACTTATGACCGTCTTCTACTTCTTCTAAATCAGCGGCAGCTGTACACTCAGCATTTGTATACCAACCGACAAATCTGTATGAATCAGAACCGGGAGTTGCAGAAAGCACAACAGGCGTTCCGGGAGTTACTTTTACTTCAGTTGCACCTGCCTTTCCGCCTGTTACGGAAACTGTACCTAATGCAGTACCGTCGGAAGAAGTGCCGGCAATTACTTTAACTGTTGCAGGAGGAGCCCAATAACCCGTACTTGCAGAAGTTATAACATACTGAATCGAGCTTCCTCTTTTGCCTGCATTATATGAATAGCTTGAACCGTTTGTAAAGCTGAATACAAATTCATCATTACTGTTTTCAACAGGTATGCAGCTTCTCCAAACAGCAACGCCATCAACATTCTTGTAATTCATTTCATAGCTGACATTATTAGCCTTAATCGTGACCTTAGCAGCTTTGCTTTCGTCAGTTTTCTTTTCAAGTGAATCTGAATCCTCGCTGTCTAGAGTGATTTCAATAACATCACCCCATGTACCTAACTTTTCACTGCCGCCAACAATATTAGAATAGGCAGTAAATGTTCGTCCGCCGGAAACATCGTCAGCAAGCTTTGCAGTCCATTTATTCCAATACTTTGTGCTGTCATCAGGATTTACAGTTGCTGCGGTTATATCGGGAGAAGTGCGCAGGAAGTATAGATTATTATTCTTATTATTGATGAATTCCTGTGAAATCTTACCTGTCCACTTTGTCGGATTTTCAGTTGTATTTTTTAATTCAACACAATTCTTTGAGGTTGCATCGTATGCCCAAAGCTTTGCATTATCGTTCTGTACCCAGTATAACCCGTTCAAAGTTCCGTTAAAAGAAGTAGTTCTGTCAATAAATGTAAGATTGAATTTCTGCTCAGAAGTAATCAACTTGAAATTATCAATAGTAACTTTCTGACCGGTATATTTACTTAACATATCAGGATCTTCAAGCCAGAGTGTAAAAGTAATATCTGTAGTTTCCTGATAGTCTACAGAAAAAATTGGTTGCTCAGCTTCAGCTCCAACATAAGTATTAAACAAATTTACAGTGGTATCATCTTTAGTACCATCAGCGGCAACAACTGCTTGTTCTGCTGTTTCAGATTTTGAGAATATTATAGTCTTCTGACCTGATTTTGAAATTGCAATTCTAACAGAACTGTCATTAACATCCTTATCACCAATCATTATCGTCGGGATCTGGTCAAAATAGAAGTCATTTGCATTCTGAGAAGCAGTAATCCTTATTGAAAAGCTAATATAGTTTACATTAACATCATTTATTGTTCCTTTGCGATACGTAACAGGATTTGATCCGATTTTAGGGAAAAAGAAATTTTCTCCATCTGCGCTTGATGCAGATGCAAGGTGAACATTGCCTGACTCGTTAAAATACTGAGATAAATCAATTTCTTTCTCTGTGCCGTCAAAATTAGCATTTGTATAAATTGAAGAAGCAATCGAACCTTTTGTACCGCTGATTTCTACAGTCGATATTGTTTCAACCCAGGCGGATGTAGAAACAATCATAATTGCTATTATTTCAACGAGTGCCACAACGGATAATAATAAATTATTACGATTGACGGAAGAAATCTTAGATGAAATAATTGATTTTAAATTCATTATTTTACTTTTCATTGTGACACCTCCTTACATTAATTATTAGGTTTAATATACTTAATAATATTATTAGATTGCATATTAAAGCTATAGCCATATCCGGACTCGCCGTTAGGCACCAAAGGTACATAATCTTCCAACTCAAGATCGGTTCTCTCAGTACCATTCGAAATATAAAACTTTACAAAATTCGTTCCACTGGCAGCATATTGATTTTCAGTAATATAACGATTATAGCTCTCTTGAGTAAGCTCATAGCTGCTTTTATCGCTTAACTCCACATAAAGTTTGTAATCTCTGCCAAGATTATCCTGCACCCAAGTATCATCTTCTCTGAGATTAAGATAAACACTGAACTTATCTTTCGAGTCAACTTCTGAAGGTGGTGTATCTCCGCCTTCTCCGCCTTCTCCGCCGCTTGTTGGACCTGTATAGTTCCAATAACCTATACCCGGTGCAAGACGCAATTTCATATAATCATCCGGGTGTTCCTCAGGTTCAACTTCACCGTTACCGTTATCTCGCAAAGCAGTGTATACAATAGAATGTGTTCCGTCAGCCAAATCTCTGGATTCATCTAAAGAACGCTTATAATAGGCATTAATCCAAGCTTTACCGGTATCTGCCATTTCACTGTTTACGCCGGCTTTTGTGTGCCACGCATTAAAAATTGTTTCACTTGCCACGTCATATCTGTAAAAAGAAATATTACTGACTACTTTTTTGGGAATAGAAGCATACCAAGCCGCACAGTCATTAATATTTAATTCTGAACGCTTCATAACAACTGTTCTGATATCACCGTTACTATCTGTATAACTCATCAGAATTATTGAATCGCCTTTATCAGCAGACTTTGTTATCCAATGCCGAGTTTCATAATAATCATCTTCAGGTCTACTTTCAGCGCCTATAGTATCATCAACAAAATAAACAGTCTCATTTTCAGCCCAGTTACTTTCCAATTGAACATCTACAGAAATCTTCTTACCGGCATATCTTTCGCTATTACTTGTACCTGTTTTTGAATTTTCTGAACCTTCAAGCCATACTACCATTGTAACATTGAGCGGCTCGTTTTCTTGCAGTCTAAAGATAGGGCTGCCGGTCAGATAATAATAATCTGAAAACGACAAAGCATCTGAAACTGATGTTGACGCAACACCGGTTTCATTAGTACTGCTTACAGCATTATACTTCTTAACATAATTGTCAACAAGCGCTGTAGGGTCAATGACCTGAGGTGTAGACGAACTATCAGTGATAAATGCAATACGGACGGGACACTCCTCATGTACTACCTGTGCTTTAGGAATTTTATTTCCATTAGCATCTTCTTCATAGATAATGTCGGTGGAGCCTGAAAATTCTTCAATTACAGTATTGTCATCCTCTGTAATTTTAATATTATAGCTTTTATGAAAGAATAACCCAGAGGCGTTCCCTCGTCGATTCTGGTGTAATGCCCGTCGTAGTATTCGTACAGGATAAAACCGAACTCCATACCTTCCAGCAATTTATCCCACAGGATAAGACCCTGGAGGTAGTACCTGTTGTCCTCTGTGGTTATATCAACACGGGCAATCAACCCTAGGCTGTGCAGCATTTCTTCGTACATCAGAAAATCTCCACGCAGACGGTATTCTCACCTGTAGCGTTGAACATCATCGTTGCTTCTTTTCCTGTGTGGTAACGGAACTCTGTACGCAGAACTTTCACAAAGTCTTCGTAATGCATGTATTCAGTCCTGCCATCGTTGATCACTTCAAGGTCAACTTTGTCTTCTGTTTCACCTTTATT
>JBJEOX010000024.1:0-4113 GCA_051880935.1 Ruminococcus sp. | reverse complement strand
GCGTTTCGCAGTGGGGACAGGATTTCCGCCCGAGCTATCTCAATATCAATAAATTTATTTCTATGCTCCCGAATCGCCCCATAATCGGAGCTTTTACCGCAACCGCTACGGATGAAGTGAAAAACGACATTATTAATATTTTAAAGCTTAATAATCCTACTGTAGTGACCACGGGCTTTGACAGACCGAATCTGTTTTTCTCCGTATTAAGACCTGCGAAAAAGGATGACAAGCTTGTCGAGCTGTTAAGAGAACGCAAGGGAAAGTCGGGAATTGTTTATTGCTCAACACGCAAAAAGGTAGAAAGCGTTTGTGATTTTCTTGTCGAAAAAGGCTTTTCCGCAACACGCTATCACGCAGGCTTGAGCGACGAGGAGCGCATTAAAAATCAGGACGATTTTGTCTATGACCGCAAGCTGATTATGGTCGCAACAAATGCGTTCGGAATGGGAATAGACAAATCAAATGTTTCTTATGTCATCCACTACAATATGCCGAAGAATATCGAAAGCTATTATCAGGAGGCAGGCAGAGCAGGACGTGACGGTCAGGAGGCGGATTGTATTCTGCTTTACGGAGCAGGAGATGTGCAGACCTGCCGATACTTTATCGAAAACACCGAGCCGAATCCGCAGCTTACACCCGAGCAGAACGAGATGTTCAGGCAGAGAGAGGAAGAACGCTTAAAGCATATGATTTTCTATTGCAGAACGAGTGATTGCCTGCGTAATTATATGCTCAGATATTTCGGCGATGAAGCGGAGGAAAACTGCGGAAAATGCTCAAACTGCCTGACAAAGTTTGAAACGGTAGATGTTACGATAGAAGCGCAGAAAATTCTATCCTGCATAATCAGAACAGGACAGAAATGCGGCGCAGCAATGATAGTCGATGTTCTCCGAGGAAAAACAAATGAAAGAATAACATATTTCAGACTTGACAAGCAATCCACCTTCGGCATAATGAAGGACTCAAAGCCCACAGAAATAAAGTACATAATAGAAAAGCTGGAAGAACAGGGGTATATCATATCAATAGGAGCAGGAAAGCCGATACTCAGAGTAACTGAAATGAGCTATCCCGTACTCAAGGGCAAAGCCAAAGTAAATGTCAAGAAAACTATCAGAATTAAATCCAAAGAGAAAACCGTCGATGAAACAGTTGATATTCCGCTGTTTAATATTCTTAAGCAAATCAGATATGAGATTGCAAGCAAAAAGGGCGTTCCTGCATTCCTGATTTTTTCAGACGCATCACTTACAGATATGTGCCGAAAACTGCCCGTAACACCCGAAGAATTTTTAGCAGTCAACGGTGTAGGCGACAACAAACTGAAACAATACGGCGACCGTTTTATATCAGCAATCGCCGAATATAAAGCCGAGAATATTGACCACACTGATGAGCAAGACAGTCAAAACGACATTGAAAAAATACAAGAAAGCGAAGTTAATTCTGCCAATGAACCTTGGACAGAAAAAGAAACAGAGAAGCTAAGATTTGAATACGAATTAGGAATCTCAATAGACAAAATCGCCAAAAACCACGGCAGAGCAAAAGGTGCTATCAAAAGCAGACTCAAAAAAGAAGGTTTAATTGAAGAATAGCTAAAAACTTGTCAAGCAGAAGTATGAGAATGCTTGGCAAGTTTTTTATATTTTTTCGGTCATATAAATAGTGAATTATACATTATTATCAAAAATATCAGTGTAAACATTTTTGAATATGTTGAAAAAGCAGATATTTGGTGATATACTGTAAAGGTAATATATTTTATAAGGTTGGTAGTTATGAACTTTGATTCTGAATACATAGAAGTAACACTTATATTCTTTAGAGAAAGGATATAAAGTCAGAACTTAGTATGAACATCGGAAATTTGCTTATATAGTGAAAGGCGTAGATATTTGTGAAACTATTTGAAATAATACCTGCGGATTTCTTCTCTGTTTTGGTGTCAAGCAACAGAGAAGTTTATGTTGAAGCACTGATGAAGCTTTATGATATGTTTAATGATGATATTAACATAAAGCTTAAGGATTACCTTAATGAGCTCACCGCTTTGCTTGAAGACAGGGTTTATAATGTTGAAGACGGTGATGACATCAGCGTTGACAATCCTGATACTTCAAGAGGCAAGGCTCGCTTAATTGAAAAAAGATTTGAAAAGACGGGGTGGATAGAAAGGGAATTCCTTGACGGTTCATTTATTGAAATCATAACGCCGAATACTTATTCTATCAGTGTTATGCGTATGCTCAGAGAAATAACCGATGAAGGTATGGCTGAATATAATTCTCTGGTGTTCTCAACCTACTCGGCATTAAATCAAGCGGTGACCGATAATCAGGACAGAATGTACGAGGCACTTATTATTGCCGAGAATAACACCGAGAGGCTGGATTATGAGCTTAGGTCACTTTACCACGGAATAAGGAGGCATCTGAAAAATATCAGGGATAATAATGATGTTAATTTCCTTTTAAAAAATCATTTTGAAGAGTATAAGAAATTGGCTGACAGAACTTATCATCCTGTCAAGACAATGGATTCCGTTTTTCGCTATTCAGGTCCGATAAAAGGTATTCTTATGGATTTGCGATACAATGACATACTGCTGAATGAGATGACTAAGAAAGCTCTTACGATAAAGAAATACGACAGTGACGAAGATGCAAAATATGATATATTGAAAACAATTGATAAAATTATAGACTTATATAATTCTGTAGCTTTGCTTATGCAGGAAATCGATGCAAAGCACTGCAATTATACAAAGCAGTCAATAGACAAGATTCGATATGTTATGTCAGCGGATCGTTCAATTAAAGGCAAGCTCGCTGTTTTGCTAAAGGCATACACTTCCGCAGATGAAACCGACAAGGAAAACATATTTGAAATATTTGAGGAAAATATTAGTTTAAATCGTCAGGAATATATAGACAGCGGTTCTTTTTATCATAAAAATATAAAAAGCAAAAGGTCGAATCAGCCACCGCAGGCGGTTGAGGTTCACAATGACATAAGGGAAGAGCTTATAGGCGAGGTTATAAGCAGAATACGAAATGGTTTTTCGGAAAACAGAGTTAAGGCATATATAGACTCTTTGTTTAAAGACGGAGCTATGCAAATAGAAAGTCAGGACATTGAAATTAATAATGATACAGATTATGTTCTGACTTTGTTGGCTGTTGTAAACTGTATAAACGGAAGACACGGATATTCTATAGAACTGGGGAATAATTACATAGGAAAAAACGGCTATCGTATTCCGCAGTTTGTGCTGTTTAAGGGAGGAAAAGGATAATGTGGAATGAAGAATATGAAAAACTGACTTCATATGAAAAGGGTGAGTTCAGAAGAATTGCGAATTATCTTTTATCTCATACATATATGGTAAGGTTTACATATGATTCAGGAAAGGAAATGACTTTGCCGAATTCCGACTACAGTATGCTTGTTCGGTTGTTTTCTGTATTGCAGGAGTATTTTGAAGTAACGGGCTGGAAGCTTGAAAAAGATGATGATTACGGAATTGTATCTTTGATAAGTGAATTTGATAACAACAGATTCAAGCTTAACAGATTTACAACCTTATTTTTATATGTTTGCAGGCTTATCTATGAGGAAAACCGAGAGAATGAGAACAGCTATCACATTGTAAAAACAGATACTGCTGCGGTAGTGGAAAAAATGAGAATACTCGGATTACTTAAAGGCGGTAAATCAACTCAAAACGAGAGAATAGAGGCTCAGCGTACGCTTGCGCATTTTAATATTATTCAGAAAATGGAGTCCGTTCAGTGGTCAGGTGACGGTAATAATATTTTGATTTTGCCGTCAATACTTTATGTAATCAGCAACCAAAGTATTAATGCAATGATTGAGCAAATTGAGGAAATGAAGCTGACTGTTATGGATACGGAGGAAAAAGAAGATGAAAATACTAAAGAAACTTTTGCTGATTAACTGGCACTATTTTACTCATGAGTTAATCGAATTTGAACAGCTTAATTATATGACAGGTGTAAATGCTTCCGGTAAGTCAACAATTATTGACGCACTGCAGCTTGTTCTTCTCGGCGAAACAGGAGGAAACTATTTTAATAAAAG
>JBJEOX010000023.1:0-4130 GCA_051880935.1 Ruminococcus sp. | reverse complement strand
ACACGTCCCTAAACTTTTCCGATATATCAATCTATCCGAGGAAAACAAACCTTTCTATACAACACGCATTATTATAAATTCGGAGCGTAGCGACCATTAACTCCACATTCCACTCTCCAAACTCCACACTAAATTATCGTTTATCTGACTTGAGAAATAATCATATCAGGTTATATTATTATATAACTTTTGCATACTTAAATCAACACAAACGCTGATTTTGGAACAGCTTTTTCAATATTTTACATCAATTGCGCATTTTACTTGATTTTTTTACATATTTTTGCTACTATAATAAAGTATTCTTTACAAAATCTATAACACACAGGAGGAAAGAATGATTAGCACCAACAACATTATAGTTCTTTGTGCTTTTGCCGCTTACCTTGTAATGATGATTGTAATCGGCTTTGTCTATTCAAAAAGCACCAAGAACAACGAGGACTACTTTCTGGGCGGAAGAAATTTAGGCGGCTGGACTGCGGCGCTTTCGGCGCAGGCTTCCGATATGAGCGGCTGGCTTCTTATGGGACTTCCAGGCTCGGTATATCTTGCAGGTACGGGTGAAGTGTGGATTGCAGTCGGTCTTTTAATCGGCACAATTCTGAACTGGTACATAGTTTCGGCAAGACTCAGAAAATACACAATTGTTGCAGGAAACTCGCTTACCATTCCAAGCTTTTTCCAGAATCGCTACCGTGACAAGAGGGGAATCATTAAAATCGTTTCCGCTGTTATCATCGCAGTGTTCTTTACGGTTTACACAGCTTCGGCGTTCAGCTCGGGTGCAAAGCTTTTTGCTACCCTGTTCTCAGACGGAAATGCAGAAACAGGAAACTACAACACGATTTATATGGTCGGACTTTGCGTAGCCGCACTCGTAATTCTTGTTTACACATTTATGGGCGGCTTCAAGGCTGTTTGCACAACTGACCTCATTCAGGGCTTGCTTATGCTTATTGCGATTATGTCTGTTCCGATTCTCGCATATGCAACGCTCACTTACAAAACAGGATTCTCAGACGCACTCGTTTCAAACGGCGTTTCAAATCCCGACAACTTCCTTAATTTCCTGAAAAATGACGACGGTACTCCGATTTCTGCCGTTTCGATAATTTCAAATCTTGCATGGGGACTCGGCTACTTCGGTATGCCCCACATTCTTGTAAGATTTATGGCTGTAAAGAGCCACAGCGAAATTAAAAAGTCAAGAAAAATTGCAATTACGTGGGTTGTTATTTCACTTGCGGCTTCGTGCCTTATCGGTCTTGTTGCAAGAGGTTACCTCACAACAACACTTGACGGTTCTGCAAGCGAAACGGTATTTATCCGCACAATTCAGCAGTTCTTCTCGGACAACGGCATTTTAATCTTCATTGGCGGTATTTTCCTCTGCGGAATTCTGGCGGCTATTATGTCAACAGCTGACAGCCAGCTTCTTGTTACTGCTTCGGCTGTTTCGGAGGATATGTACAAGGGCGTTATCAAAAAGAATGCTTCTGAAAAGAACGCACTCTGGGTAGGTAAAATTGCAGTTATTGTAGTTGCAGTAATCGCATTCTTTATCGCTCTTGACCCGAATTCAAGCATTATGGGACTTGTTTCCGACGCTTGGGCGGGCTTTGGCTCGGCATTCGGCCCTGTTGTACTGCTTGCGCTGTTCTGGAAACGCTCAACGCTTGCAGGTGCAATCTCGGGTATGGCTACAGGCGCACTCACCGTTATTGTATGGGACTATCTGCCGCTTGTAAACGGTGCAACGCTCTACAGCGCAACAAACCTCTATTCGCTTGTACTCGGCTTTGCATTTGCACTGATTGTAAACGTAGTTGTATCGTTGTTCACAAAGAAACCGTCTAAGGAAATTCTTGACGAGTTCGACTCAATCAAAACAATTGAGATTTAATCTATAAGCTTTTTCAGGGGGGCACGTTTGTGTCCCCTTTTTCTATATAATATATTTTAAACTATTGAAAACACCGCTTATTTATGATATTATTATAGGGAAATTTACCAAAAAGGAGATAAAACATTGGAAGGCTTTAACGAACAGGTTGTTAAAAGAGCAAACAAACCTAAAAATCTTATTATCAATATTATTTCTATTCTTATTCTCATTATGATACCGATAGTATTCTCAATTCTCGCATTTGTAGTTACGGCATATATGTTCTACATCGGACTGTTTTTGTTTATTGGCGGAATTTACGTTGTATGGTACATAATCACCTCGCAGAGAGTTGAATTTGAGTACTCCGTTGCAGGCGACGAGCTGGAAATTTCAAAGGTTATTTCACTGCGCAAGAGAAAGCGTGTCTGCAAAGTGCCGATAAGAGAAATTGAACAGCTTAAAAAGGGCGAAAAGTCGGTAAACAGTATGAAATTTACCAAGAGCTTTATTGCTGCCCGTGACATTGACGCCAACGACGAAAATTATTATGCTGTTTTCAACAGCGCCGCTTACGGCAGATGTCTGCTGATTTTCTCACCCAACGAGCAGATTCTGGAGGGTATGAAAAGGTATCTTAACAAGGACATTGTATTAAAGCTGTTCTACAACAGAAATGCAGGTTGATTTAATGGAACAGACCGACAGAACTATTGTTAAAAAGGCAGTTTTTGACCGTCCCGATGATGCAAACAAAGGCACTTTAGGCTCTCTGCTTTGCATTTGCGGTTCTTTCGGTATGGCAGGTGCGGCAATTATGGCAGGAAAAGCGGCGCTGAGGTGCGGACTCGGACTGCTGAAAACTGCACTCCCGAAAAGCATTTATCCGATTGCGGCAGGAGCGATTTTTGAGAGCGTATTTTTTCCGCTTGAAGAAACGCCTGACGGTAAAATAAGCAAAAACAACATTGACTTTCTGCTTTGCGAGGCTGAAAAGTCAAGTGCAGTGCTTATCGGCTGCGGTTTATCGGTGTGTGACGATACCAAAACACTTGTTAATTCTTTTATAGAAAATTGCACTAAACCGATTGTGCTTGACGCAGACGCACTCAATTGTGTTGCTGAAAATCCCGATATTCTGAAAAAAGCGAAAGCACCGATTATAATCACTCCCCATCCCGGTGAAATGGCAAGGCTTGTAAAATCAACTCCGAAAGTCGTAAATGAAAACAGAGCCGAGATTGCAACTGATTTTGCAAAAAGGTACGGCGTTGTAACTGTATTAAAGGGCGCAGGAACAATTATTGCCTCGCCCAACGGCAGGGTAATGATTAACAGAACGGGCAATTCGGGAATGGCTACGGGCGGCAGCGGAGATGTGCTTGCAGGAATGACGGGCTCTTTGTCAGCTCAGGGTGCAAAGCCGTTTGATGCGGCAGCTGCGGCGGTTTATCTTCACGGTTTGGCGGGTGATATTGCCGCTGAAAATCTCGGCAGAATTTCTATGCTTCCGACAGACCTTATAAATGAAATTCCGCAGGCTTATAAAAGATGCGGATTTTAACGGCTTGTTTGACGTAATTTTAAAATTAATAAAGACATATAATGTATAAAAACACCTACGGAGGGAATTATGACCAAGAGGGTTTTGAAAACATTATATGTCTTTTCTTTTTTGCTGATTTTACTTTTCAGCGGCTGTCAGGCAAAAAGCGAGCCAGCGGATATTGTAACGGATTTTTCCGCAAAATTCACGTCGAATTACCGTGACGCCGAATATTCGGGAAGTATCAGCGCAAACAGGCAGGGCGTTGCCTACATAAGCATAAGCAGTCCGGAGGAGCTCGACGGAATTAGCTTTGGGTACAAAAACGGCGAGCTTGAAATGTCGAGAGAAAATCTTATTTGCAGTGCAGACGAGGCGTATCTTCCGCAAAAAAGTTTTCCGAGCCTTGTAAAATCAATTCTTGACGGCGTTTCTCAGGGCAGAGCAAGCCTTTCTTCCAAAAGCGACAGCATATTTACATATAATTTAAATACTTACAGCGGAAATTGCGTTATTACCACAGACAAGGACGGGAAAATTATGGGGGCAGAAATTAAAAACGCCGAGTTGAAAATTGAATTTTCAGAGATAAAAGCGGATAAAACTGATTGATACATACAAAAATAAAATTCTGTCAAGGAATAATATTCACAAATTTTACGCCCAAAAATATTATGTAATAGCTGTATAAAAGCT
>JBJEOX010000022.1:0-4162 GCA_051880935.1 Ruminococcus sp. | reverse complement strand
TCTACTTAGAATTCGGGCAACCGTTTTATCCATACAATCCAATTTTTCCACTCGACTTGCCCGTCGAGGCACTCGACTAAATTATGGTTTAGCGTACTGAAAGGATAAACGAATTAATTATTAGTATAAGTATAGCGTAAAAATTTTGTTCTTGCAATTGTGACAGGTGTATTTTATAATATATTTGTAAAAATCTGGAGGTATCAGGATGTATAAGAATTATCTTTTTGACTTGGACGGAACTCTGCTTCCTATGGATATGGAGTATTTTACAAAGCTTTATTTTTCTTCGCTGTGCAAAAGATTTGTGCCTGTTCTCAACGTTGACAGCGACACGCTTGTTAAGGCAATCTGGAAAGGCACGGGTGCTATGACGAAAAACGACAACACTCGAAAGAACAAGGACGTTTTCTGGGAAGTCGCTTCATCAGCCTGCGGAATGGATTTAACGCCGTATATTGAGCAGTTCGATGACTACTACACTAAGGAATTTATTGCGGCAAAAGAGGCTACAAGCTTTACTCCCTTTGCAAAAAAGAGCATTGATTTCATAAAGCAGAACGGCGGCAGAGTTATTGCGGCTACTAACCCGATTTTCCCCGAGGTTGCAACACGCCGCAGACTTGAGTGGGCAGGCGTTTCAGCCGATGATTTTGAATTTGTCACTTTCTATGAAAACTCGGGCTGCTGCAAGCCGAACCTGAAATATTTTGAGTTTATCTGCGAAAAATGCGGAATTCTGCCTGAGGAGAGCATTATGGTCGGCAACGACGTTGACGAGGATATGTGTGCCGAAACGCTCGGCTTTGATACATACCTTATCACCGACACGATTGTAAATCGTGAGAACAAGGATTATTCGCAGTACAAAAACGGCAGTTTTGAGGAATTTTACAAATTCCTGCAACAACAATTCTGATGCTAATACTTAAAACACGGGCAGGCGATAAAACCGTCTGTCCGTGCTTGTTTTTAAACTATATTTTCTTGTCAAATTCACTGCCGCAGCGAGGGCATCTTACAACGTGGTTGCCCTTTTTATTTTTAACACGAAGCTGAGCCTTGCAAACAGGGCACTTGATGTATCTGAAATCCTTGCGGTCACGAAATTTTTTCTGCGTAAGCGTAAACCGGTTTTTAACGCTGTCAAAGATTTTAGTAAAAGTCCTGTTTTCAAGACTTCTCTTGTTTATGTTGCGTGACAAGGCACGAAACAGCGCATACGCAAGCACTGCGAGCATAAGCAAATCAATAACAAGGCTTGCCGTTCTGTTCCATACTAAAATATTTATAAACCAAAGCACAAGGAAAACAATGTACAGAAAGCTGTTGAACTTGTCGTTGCCGTATCTTCCCTGCATAAAAATTGCTATTCTCTGCATAAATCCACGCATAAAGCTCATCCTTTCAGACTTATTTTATCACTTTGGCTCAATTAGTTCAATACGCATTTTGCCGTATATGTCATTTTTCATTTATCAGGTTCTTACAAACTGTTTCATTTCAAGCGGAGTTCTGCCGTAAATTTCTTTGCAGGTGAGAATCAGCGAATTTACATTCGGGAATCCGTTTTTAAGCGCTGCGTCCTTAACCGATATTTCGCTGTCACGCAAATCCTTGATTGCATGGTCAAGTCGGATTCTGCGCAGGTACTTTGAAAAGGTCATCTCATTCTTATCCTTAAAATACTTCGAAAAATGCGCAGGCGTCATTCCCACATAGTTTGCAATTTCAGTCAAGGAAATGTCACTGGCGTAATTTTCTTCCATATAATTAAGCGCACTCTTTGCGCAGTCAAAATCATCGGAGTCCGAGCCCTTTACAAAGCTTATATCCGGATTTTTGTAGTATTTTATGATATTGTAAGATATGTTGTTAAGGATAGCCTTGATTCTCAGGATTTCAAGCCTGTCGTTGAGGTTTTCACATTCATACAAAACCTTCAAAGAATGTGCTATCTTATCGCAGGCATCTCCCTTTTTAATCTCAAACGTCGGTATTTCGTCGGGGTTTTCAAAATACGGCTTTAAAATCTTTGGAGAAATGTTGACAACAACAAATTGCAGGCTGTCGGTTACGTCAACGTAGGAGTGAATTTCCTCGCTGTTCATAAAATAAACCTCTCCGTCGTTTAAAACAATCTGAGAGTCGATTTTCTGTACCTTAAGTGCTCCTTTTTTTACGTAGATAAATTCGTAATCTCTGTGCCAGTGCAGAGTGAAGTTGAAATCATCAATCATCTCGGGACAACGGAAAATTTTAGCCGCATAATTCGGGCTCGGCTCAATCAAAAATCTCTTGTAATGCATAACTCACCTCAAAACCTAAACACTCATTTTCTTATACTCTCACGTAATCAGCGCAGAAATAGACGTACTTCAGGTCGGCGATAACTGCCGAATGGTCTGTTTTCACAACAACAGTCTTTTTCTTTTCATTGCTGATTTGTGCCGCACACTCGGCTACGTTGCACGTTGCAGGCTCGCAGCCGTATTTTTTAAAGAACTCATCAATAGTCATAACCTCGGAATTGTAGCCCTCGAACATATGCAGAAGCGAATAGTCAATAAGCTTGTATTCTTCTTCAAGGATATGAATTCCGATATCCGCATTTACGAGCTTGTCAATGTAGTACGGGGCGTCATTGAGGAAAAGTCCCGTTTTGTACGCTCCGATTGACACCGTTAAATCGGAATTTACGGCTATATCGGCTACGCCCGTATCGCCGTTGAGTCCGCTGTTGATGTCAGCACTGACTACAAATGCATTGGTTGAGTTAATCTGCTCAACGGCATATCTGATTTCGCCCTTCAGCTCGCCCGAAAAGCCTGTTCCGAGCAGACAGTCAACGACAATATCATATCCCGTAAAGCCGTTTGCAAGCTCAAGCTTTTCCTCCTGCGCACCGAGTGAAAGAGCAGACTTGTAGTAGTAAAGACCGTCCTTTGAAAAGCTGTCAGACGCTCGGAAAATTGTAGGAATAACTCCGTTTTTGCACAGAATACACGCCAGAGCGTAGCCGTCGCCTGCGTTGTTGCCTTTACCGCAAACTATTGCAACATTGCCGACAAACTGCACTGCGTCATAAATTCCCTGAGCCGCTCTGTACATAAGCTCGGCAGAGCTTGTGTGGTGCTCAATTGTATGCGCATCGCTTTTGCGCATATTTTCAACCGATACTACCTGTAATAAATCCATTTTAATTACTTCCTTTATTTTGTGGAAATATGTTATCAGCCGCATTATATGCAACCTGAGCCGCCTCTATATCCGTATTGCAGGTAAGGCGGAAAAGCAAAACAGAGCTAAAAAATTCATCAAGAAGCGTGAGGAGCTTCTCCATATTTTTCCTGTCAGCAGGCACAACAGTTGCTTCAAGAATATTTCTGAAAACCTCACCCGTTTTCACTCTCACTGCGCTGTTCTTTTCGCCCCTCTGCAAAATGTAAACCGCCTTTACAGGAGCTTTTACGTTGTTTCCGATGTCGCTTTTTCCCATCCAGGGCGTGCCGTAAACGTAGAAAACACCGTCTTTTTTACGGATAATCGGCTTGTCATCGTTAATCATCACAACTTTTTCTTTAAAAAGCTTTCTCCACAGCGCCGTATGAGTTGACTTGCCCGTACCGCTTACGGCGGTAAACACATAGCCTTCGTCATTGAGCATAAGACTTGAAGAATGAAAGAAAAATCCGTCGTAATTTTCAAGAATTCTGTTGCAGATTTGCGTGAGAATAAGGGTGCTTTCAGCCGCAAAGCTGCTGCATTTTTCTTTTGAATTTGCAATATATTCATCAATTTCGCTTTGTGATACTTTCACTTCAAAATCGAATGAATCAGAATTTGTGATATACGGTAAAAGCCGCTTTTTGATTTCATCGCTAAGCGGATTTATTAAAATATTGAGGTCTGCAATATTATAAATTGACATAAATTGCTCCGATTTTTGCACAAGGCAATATATTATAGTTTGCTGTGCAGAATTTTACAACAAGAAATTATACCACAAAAACTGGCTTTTGGCTACTGTTTTTTATAAAATAATCAATTATGGTTTTACGATGATAAACTATAATTTAGTCGAGTGCCTCGACGGGCAAATTGAGCGGAAAAATTGGATTGTATGGATAAAACGGTTGCCCGAATTCTAAGTAGATATATC
>JBJEOX010000021.1:0-4164 GCA_051880935.1 Ruminococcus sp. | reverse complement strand
ATGTACTCTTTGCATCAGATTTATCAGCAGCAATTTTGTCAGCATCATCAAGAGAAATTCTGGTTCCTCTGACTAAAAGTCTGTGTGAATTAACGCCAAAGGGCGTACATGTTACGAGAGTTACATAATCTTCATCGGGATTAATCTGCAAATCATCGGTTTCAGTAGGCAGAATCACCTTAATCTGATTAACCTTATACGCCAATTTTTCGTTCAGACAGGAAATATAGAACACATCACCCTCCTCAATCTGATTAACATCAGAAAACAGCCGCAGATTTGAATTGCCTGTGTGACCGGATAAAATTGCGTGAGTGCCTTTTCCGCCGACCGGTAGTGATGAACTGCTGAGGTGACCTACACCCTTTTTGAGAACTTCAGCAGAAGTGCCGTGGTAAACAGGAAGATTTAAGTTTATTTTCGGAATTGAAATTGTCGCCATAACGTCAGTATTGTCAACCTTTAGCATATCCTGATATTCATCAGTAAGGTCGTTACTCTCGGCAAACGGATCTGTTATAACTGAACTGCCAATCAATAACTCGTTATATTTATGAGCAGCTTCAAGCAGCTCTTTATAATCATTATGATTAACGGCGGCAATCGTATCGCTGTATAAAACGACCTCGTTAACAGCATTGAGATTGTTTACATAATCGCTTATAAAAGGGTAGCCGGCAATTCCGATACTCGCAATAACAAGCAAAATTGCAATAATCCAAAGTATAGTTTTCTTCATAGTATCACTCGGTATTAGTTTATGGTTAATCAGGCGGACTTTCGTTGTTTTCCGATTTATCCTGAGCTTTCACTGCCGAATTCTGTTCTTTCCGTTTTGCTCTTTTGTTAAGAATAATTTTTAAAACAATAAGCGTCGCTATAAAACATACAAGAAATACAGCACCGGCAAATAACGCCTTTTTATATTCAAGCATCCATGTACTTTCAACAACACGGTCAATTTCAGCAATCTCTTTTTCAGCTTTTTCATAAGGGATTCTCGTTCCGCGCACAAGAAGGCGATGGGTGTTAATGCCGTACGGGGTGCAGGTGACGAGGGTGACATAATCCTTGTCGGGAGTAATCTTGAGGTCGTCAATCTGTGAAGGAAGAACAACCTTTTTCTGGTCTATCTTATAAGCAAGTGTGTTATTAAGAACATGGACATAAAAGATATCGCCCTCGACCAGTTGATTGATATCGGTGAAAAGCCTTGCAGAGGAAAAAGCTGTGTGACCGGTAAGAGCGGAGTGAGTACCTTTCCCCCCAACAGGAAGTGAGGTGTTCTGAATATGACCTACTCCCTTTGCAAGAGTACTGCTTGATGTACCGTGATAAATGGGCAGATTAACGTCAATTATGGGAATTTCAATATATCCCATCATACCGTCACCTTTTAAATTCAGGATTTCTTCATACTCAGCGTCAGTAACAGGCTGATAATTAGGGTCGAACGGGTCGGTAATCATTACCTGACCGAAAAATTTACTATTGTACTCCTGAGCATCTTTCAGAGCCTGCGACAATACTTCATCCTCATAATTCTCTATATTATTGTCATAAGTCATAATTTCACTCGCATCATTAAGACTCATCAGGTAATTGCTTATAAATGGATACAAAATAAGCAGCAAGCTGACTATTACAAGAAAAGAGCCAAGTATTCTCAGAATAATTTTCTTCAACCCAAAAACCTCTCAGGAAACAAAGGATAACAAATAAAAAGTCGAGTGTCTCGACACTCATACTAATTCCTAATGGAAAGCAGACTTATATTTGCGGAAATCAGACCGCAAAGATTGTCTGCTTTTTATTAGGAATTAGCATCAGTTCAAGCAGACAGGTTGATGTTATCAACGACCGTTTGCGAGCAGTTTTCTATAAAATGTAAAAGGGGAACAGAAACCTGCCCCCCCTTTTACAATATTAAAATCTTTTAACCATAAATTCAAAAGTCAGCAGAAAACAATATTTGCACAAAAATGGTGATAACTTAATCAGTCTTTTGATTTCTTTTTACGAACTGAAACGAAAATAAAGATTGCAGCTGCTAATACAACAGCACCGCCGATTGTAAACATCCAAAGGCCAAGACCGCCTGTTGTAGGAAGATTAAACTGACTCTTAGAGTTGTTTACTTCAAGATTGAATATACCGTCTTTATCATTATTGAGTTCCGTTAATTCACCATTAACATAAGTATTAGCGATTACTTTACCCGAATTTACATCAGTTCCTTCCACGTTAGTATCTTCGGAAACAATAATTGTAACAGGAGCAGACAGTTTATTATAGTCGTCTAAGGTTTGTGTTTCGGTAAGCTGATAGTAACCTGCCTTAAGACCGACTACTTTAAGGTTACCGTCAGTATCAACTGTTAATTCAGTAGCAGTTGAAGCAGCTGAAACCTTATATACACCGTCTGAACCGGTAAATTTAACAGGTGAATAAGTACCTGATTCGCTATCTGAATATGCAAGTGTAAATTTTACATTTTGACCGTCAACAGGTTCAAAAGCTTTACCGTTCAAAAGCTTTGTAATATCCATTTCATAAGTGAATACCTTCGGATCAGTTGTAGGATTAACAGATGTGGGCGGATTCTTAGGATCAGTTCCGGGTTTGGGAACAACAACATCAATATCCGGTGTTTCCGGATCAGTATCATGGTCTACTTTTTCTGTTGTAAAATATACAGCCGGATCGAATGTAGCAGGAGCATTAGTATAATAGAGAGTAACAGTATTATCATTGCCACTAGTTACTTTTGCCTTCTCATTGAGCGTTGCTTTGTATTGAATGGTCACATTTTCGCCCATATGGTTAACCTTATTTCCATCTTCGTCATTATAAAGGTTCTCAAAAGGAATACTTACGATAAGCTCGTTATCAGATACTGTTTTAACTGCTTTATCAGTAAAAACAGTATCACCAACAGTTACCATTACAGTATTTGCTTTTAAAGTTAATCCTTCAGAAAGCTCATCTATGAAGTAAAACGGAATTTTTGAGAAACGATAAGCATCATCTGTTTTGATTTCGTTTAACAAATCTACATCATATGAAGGAACTTTAGTTGTAACCTGATAAGTAATTTCATCGCCTATTGCAGCTGAAGTATTCTTTTGAGTTGTATTATTTTCTTCATCAATTAAAATATTCTTATCCACTGCAATAGTAACGTTCTTTGGAAAAGCATGTACATCATTCTGAATATTACCGTCTGCATCTTTATTATTGCTTAAAGAAACAAGGAATGAATTTGTAGCTGCCGTATAGCCGTCAGGCACTTTGGTTTCAACTACAAGGTAAACGCCGTACGGAAGATTAGTAAATTCAGCCTTACCATACTCATCGGTTTCTTGACTTGTTCCGCTAGTAAGATTTTTTGCGATTAACTGCAAAGCAGCAATCTGAGCTTCTAAATCTCCCGTATTGCCATATGTAAGATATCCGGAATCATCGCTGGCAGCTGTAGCAAGCTCGTCAACCGGAAGAAATTCTTTAGCATTAGCAAAATCAGAAGTAATGTGATAAAGATTATTATCAAGACTCATAACCTGATAAATTGTGAACTCGGCACCGGCCAGACCCTTAGTCTTCGGATCAGCGTCATACTGGTCTTTAGATACGTTCTTATGAATAGTAATTTTACCCGTTTGTGCAGCATCAGCGGCAGAAGCAGCTACAACACCTGTTACAGCCATTGAAAGCACCAACATAAAGCAAAGTACAATTGATGCAAATTTCTTCATAATTAAACCTCCTCTATTGTAATTAAAAAAATTATGATTTCAGGGATTTGCAACCCATTCTGAACAAGTAATAATTTTTATGCAAATAAAACATATATAGAATAAATAAGCCATATTGCATAATTTAATGTGATTTGATAAATTCAGTTAATAATTTCTTAAAATAAACCTGTTTATAATAATGTCAATAAATGCAGATTCTCAAAAAGATTTATCTTAAAAAATTATTATAAACATCAGTCATATTATTAACTTGTTGACGTTTTATCTTCAGACGGGCAACGGAAATCCACTTGCCCGTCTGAATAAAACATAATAATCATCAAGTGTGTAACCTATTTCAGGTATGTAAAAGCTTAATTATTTACAGTAAAATCAGGCTTCTCTCTTTTTGCGCAGAACTGAAATG
>JBJEOX010000020.1:0-4170 GCA_051880935.1 Ruminococcus sp. | reverse complement strand
TTCATCTTGTGAAGTTTGACACGATTGTGTCGGACGGTGCGGCAAACGGCTGGAATAATATTGCAGGCGCAAGAAAATATGAAACCCTGATTGAACGTTTCAACGCAAATGAAGAGCTTAATACGGTATTCTTCCACGACCATTTGTTTGCAAATATGCACCAACAGCACGGCTTGTTCGGTGCGCTGATAGTTGAGCCTGCCGACTCGGTTTTCCTCAATCCCAAGAACGGCAGACCTTTAAAAAGCGGAGCAAATGCAGTAATAAAAAGAGCCGACGGAAGCTCATTCCGTGAATTTGCAATGTTTGTTCACGATTTTGCATTGCTGTTCGATAAGGATAACAAACCGTTAAATCCGCCCGAGCATCCGGGCTCAGACGATGACCCCGGCGTAATGGGAATAAGCTACCGCTGTGAACCGATGAGAGAGCGTTTGAAAAAGAAAAATGACCCGTCGCATATTTTCAGCTCAAGAAAATACGGCGACCCGGCTACACCGATTCTTGAAACTTATCCCGGTGATCCGATGGTTATACGCCTGCTTGACGGCGCACACGAGGAACAGCACGCATTCAATATCAACGGAATGTCGTGGCGCAAGGAAATCACCGACCCCGTATCACCGATTGTTCAGGAGCAGACAATCGGCATATCTGAGGCATTCAACATTAAAATAGATGAGCATTACGATGCAGGCGATTATCTGTATTACTTCGGCGGCATTGATGATTTGTGGCTCGGCTTGTGGGGAATAATCCGAGCGCACAAGTGCAGGCAAAAGCATCTTCTTCCGTTGTGTAATATAAATAAGCCTGTTCCGAAGCCGCACTGTCCGCCAAAGGGTGCAGTCGTTCGTAAATTTGAAATAGCCGCAATTCAGACGAATATAAAATACAACAGATACGGCGACCACGACCCCGAGGGAATGGTTTTTGTTCCTCTTGAAGATGCAGAGGATGTTAAATGCGGCAGAAAAAATCCTGTTCCGCTGATACTCAGAGCAAACGCAGGCGACTGGATTGAGGTAACGCTTTATAATATGTTCGAAAAGCCGGTCATATATCACGACTATCCGTCAGTTCCGCTCGATGTGCCGCACAAGCCGTCAGACAGAGTTTCATTAAGTCCGCAATTCCTTAAATTCTGTCCGCAATGCTCATCGGGCGTTAACGTGGGATATAATAAGGCAGAGCAAACGGCAGGACCGGGAGAATGTATAAAATACCTGTGGCATGCAGATAAGGAATACGGTGCCTGTCTGCTCAACTCATTCGGAGATTTGAGAAATCACAGATACCACGGCTTGTTCGGCGCAATTATTATTGAGCCGCCTGCCGCAAAGTATTATCATAATATTTTAAGCATAAAGAAAAATCACGAGGAGCAGTCGGTAATAACTGCCCCCGGAGTTGAAACTTTCAGAGAATTTGTTTTGTTTGCCCACAACGGCATAAGATTGCTTGACAAGGAGGGTAATGTTATCAAGACCACCGAGCAGGGAGCAGAAGGCGCTCACGGTGCACCCGACCACGAGGATACGGGAGAAAAGGGCTACAACTACCGCAGTGAGCATTTCTTCAACAGGCTGAAACGAAATCCGATTATCAGCAAGATATTCAGCTCACGTGCACACGGTGACCCGTCAACGCCGCTTTTAAAGGCTTATGCAAAAGAAAGAGTAATAATCAGACTGCTTATGCCTGCCGATAAGCCGAGAAATATCAGCTTTGTATTGCACGGACACAATTGGCGTGCACAGCCTGACGACCCGTTTTCAACCGTAATCTCTGCACAGGGAGCGATAAGCGTAGGCGGTGTTTATAACATTGAGCTTATAAACGGCGCTTCAGATGTTCCGGGCGATTATTTGTATCGTTCCGGTTCGCTCAGATGGGATGTTGAATCGGGAATGTGGGGAATTTTCCGGGTAATGAGCCGCAATATAAGATACAGATGCGAGTGTATATGCAGAAATATCGGTAACTGGTGGGAAGAACAATGGTATGATAAATATATGTAAAAATTAAAATTCAAAATAATAACAAATCAGTCGTTTTGCAGAGCAGAACGGCTGATTTTTTGTCAGGAGGTGATTTTGTTAAAAAACTTGAATAATTTGAAAATATTGGAAGTGATAAAAACATAGATTAGTAAAATAATAAAATTGATGATGTAAAAATCAAATACAGTTTATGGCTTCTTTTTTATAGGGCGGAGGTGTATTTATGAAAGCCGAAGTAAACGAAAATTGCATAGGTTGCGGGCTGTGCAACAGCATTTGCCCTGAGGTGTTTACTATGACAGATGAAGGAGTTGCCACGGCAAGCTCTGATATTTCCGAAGAACAAGAGGAATCTGTACAAGAGGCGGCTGACAGCTGTCCGGTGGATGCAATTGAAGTAGAAGAATAATCTTATTGTTTGAATTTTGGAGGCAGCAAATGAAAGATATGTTTTGTTTTCAGTGTCAGCAGACGGCTCACAATAAAGCCTGCGAGGGCAAAGCAGGAGTCTGCGGCAAAAAAGCCGATACTGCAAATTATCAGGACGAGCTTGTCGGTGTGCTTATCGGACTTGCAAGAGCGGCAAAGTGCGGCAACCCTACAGCCCATACTGACGAGCTTGTGATGAAAGGACTTTTTACGACGCTCACAAATGTTAATTTCAACAATGTGACAATCAAGCAGATAAAGACCGAAATCGAAACCGAAAAGGGCAGAATCAACAGCGAGAAATTTGAAGATTACGATATGGAAAATATCTGGGATGACCACGAAGATATCCGTTCGCTTAAATCGCTGATACTGTTCGGGATAAAGGGAATGGCGGCTTATGCTTATCATTCATTTATTCTCGGTAAAACCGACAGCGAAGTGAGCAACTTTTTCTACGAGGCTCTGTATGCTCTGGGAGAAAAGAAAAGTGCAGATGAATTACTTGAGCTTGTTTTAAAAACAGGCGAGGTGAATTTTAAATGTATGGCTTTGCTTGATAAGGCTAATACGGACGCCTACGGAAATCCCGTACCGACAGAGGTTTCTCTGAATATTGAAAAGGGACCGTTTATTGTTGTAAGCGGTCACGATTTGCACGATTTAAAGCTGTTGCTTGAACAGACCGAGGACAAGGGAATCAACATATACACGCACAGCGAAATGTTACCTGCTCACGGCTATCCCGAATTAAAGAAATATCCGCATCTCAAGGGTAATTTCGGTACGGGTTGGCAAAATCAGCAGTCGGAGTTTCACAACATTCCTGCACCGATTTTGTTCACCACAAACTGTCTTATGCCCGTAAGAGAAAGCTACAGCGACAGAGTTTTCACAACTTCTGTTGTATCCTATCCCGAGCTGGTTCATATCGGCGAGGACAAGGATTTTACTCCCGTTATCGAAAAAGCGATTGAGTGCGGCGGTTATGACGAGGACAAGGAAATGAGGGGAATGAACGGCGGCAATACAGTAACAACAGGCTTTGCCCACAATGCAGTGCTTTCAAATGCCGATAAAATAGTCGACCTTGTTAAACAGGGAAAAATCAAACATTTCTTTCTTATCGGAGGTTGTGACGGAGCGTCTTACAGCAGAAGCTATTACACCGACTTTGCAAAGCTTACGCCGCCTGATACGATTATTTTAACCCTTGCCTGCGGAAAATATCGTATAAACGATTTGGATTTGGGCGACATTGAGGGCATTCCGAGAATACTCGACTGCGGACAGTGCAATGACGCATACAGCGCAATAAAAATCGCACTGGCTCTTGCAGATGCTTTTGACTGCACAGTGAACGATTTGCCGCTTACGCTTGTTCTTTCTTGGTACGAGCAGAAAGCGGTTTGTATCTTGCTGACGCTCTTATATCTTGGTATAAAAAATATCTATCTCGGACCTACACTGCCTGCATTTGTTTCAAAAGGCGTGCTTGATATTCTGATAGAAAAGTTCAATCTCACTCCGATTGACAAACCGCAGGAAGATTATGACAGGATTATGAATAAATAACGTATCTGATAAAATAAATAATATGGTTATCCCTTTTAATCCGCTAAACAATAATTTAGTCGAGTGCCTCGACACGCAAATCGAGTGGAAAAATCGGATAATGACGTAAAATCGGTTGCCCGAATTATAAATAGATATATAGGTGACGTTTCGGGACGTGTAG
>JBJEOX010000019.1:0-4183 GCA_051880935.1 Ruminococcus sp. | reverse complement strand
AGTATATCACGCCACACGAAAAAGCCAAGACCGCCGATTACGATAAGCAGACTTATCACAACGCAGACATATACATTAGAAACGTAGCCCGTCAGCGAGGAGAAATCTCCCGAACCTCCCATAAGGTCAAAGCCTGCGTTGCAGAACGCCGAAACGCTGTGGAACAGCGCAAACCATACGCCCTTTAAAAAACCGAACTGCGGAACAAACGCAAACGAAAGCAAAAACGCACCCACAAGCTCCACCGTAAGCGTTCCGAGCAGGATAAAGCGCGTCATTTTTACTATTCCGCCGAGCTGCGGAGCAGAAACGGAGCTTTGCATTATTTCACGGGACGCAAGACCGATTTTCTTTTTAGTAATTGAGATTGCGGAAATACAGATTGTCATAAATCCTATTCCGCCGACCTGAATAAGTCCCAGAATTACAAGCTGACCGAAAAGCGACCAGTAGTTGTGAGTATCGACCTTTACAAGTCCCGTAACGCAAACAGCCGAGGTTGCGGTAAAGTACGAGGTCATAAACGAAGTCGGCTGACCGCTCCGAGAGGAAATCGGCAGGCACAAAAGCACCGTCCCCAGAAGAATTATTACAAGAAATCCCAGCAGGATTATTTTCATAGGCGACAGGCGTTTGAACGAGCCCTTTGCCGTTTTTAAAATATTCTTTATCTCAACCGCCCCCAATAAGTACAAAGCAGGTTATTTTAATATGCTTTAATTTAAATAATATAGTATCAAATTTAGTGCAGAAAATCAATATTTTTCAAAATAAAACAACTACATTATAAAATATGCCGTTGATATACCCTGTAATTTAATGCTATAATATTTATGAAAATTTGTTCGGAGGTTATTTTATGACAAAATACAGCAATGACGATTACTTTAATTCAATCATTTCGGCTTTTGAACAGCTAAAAGAAACCGACGCTGTTGTGCTCGGAGGTTCACGCTCAACGGGAGTAAGCGACAGCTCTTCCGACTATGACATTTACGTCTATCTCAACTCGGAGCTTTCGCTTGAGGACAAACGCAAAACCGTAATGCCGTTCTGCTCAGAGGGTGAAATCGGCAACCACTACTGGGAGCTTGAGGACAACTGTATTCTCAAAAGCGGCACACCGATTGACATTATCTACCGCAATACGGAAATGTTTGCACAGTATCTTAAAATGGTTGTTGACGAGGGAAAGCCGTTCAACGGCTACACAACCTGCTTCTGGCACAACATTTTAAACAGCAGGGTGCTGTTTGACAAAACGGGTGAATTTACCGCTCTTCAGAAGAAGTACGACATTCCCTATCCCGACAAGCTGAGGAAGAATATAATTGAAAACAACCGCAACCTGTTAAGCGGCAAGCTTCCGTCCTATGATATGCAGATTAAAAAGGCAGAATCACGAGGTGATTTAGTCAGCGTTCACCATAGAACAACGGAATTTCTGGCAAGCTATTTTGACATTATCTTTGCCCTCAACAGGCTCACCCACCCCGGTGAAAAGCGGCTTGTGTCGCTGTGCAAAAGCAGCTGCAAAATCCTCCCCGAAAATTTTGAGGAAAACATAAACGCCCTGCTTGCAAGCGTAACAAAGGGCGGCAGTTATGAAATTGTATGCGATATGGTTAAATATCTTGACAAGGTGATTGAGCAGGCAGAAGTGTAATTCAGTTAACAATTTACAATTAAAAATTAACAATTAAGGGTCGCTGCGCTCCAAATTTGTAATAATACATTTTGTTTGGAAAGGTTTTTTGCTAAAATAATTTTGATATATAAGTTACATTTTGTATTTTTAGTGTAGGGAACAGTCTTGACTGTTCCCTGAGGTTACAGCCAACCTATAGGTATTCGGAACGGTCAAGACCGTTCCCTACATTATGATGTAGTGTAACTAATAAAATCTGTGAGAAAAGTTAACGTTTAAAATTTGCGTGTCGAGGCACTCGACCGGCAACGCCGCATATAAATAAATTCGGGAACCAAACTTTTGAATTATTACAACCTATCCGCTCGACCATAATTGTTAATTGTGCATTGTTAATTTTAAAAGGGCACGTTTATGCGTGTCCTTTTTACTTTTCGCTATAAAATCCGACTGAATAATTTATAAAATTTCAGTTTTTTATAAAAAAATATTGGATATTTTTGAATTTTGTTGTATAATTAGATTTATATTGTTTGATAGGAAGTAATATTTTGAAGATGTATTTGTTTGAGATAAAAAACACTAAGCACAAGCGTCTTTGGAGTATTTTATTCTTAGCCGCTTTTGTTGCGTTTTCGTTGATATGCTGCAATAACGCACAGGCAAGCACCGAGTTCTTCGCTATGGACACGGTTATGACAATTACCGCTTACGGGAACTCAGGCAGAACAGCCGTTAATGAAGCAGTAAAGGAAATTGAAAGGCTTGATAAGCTGTTGTCCGTACAAAGCGAAAACAGCGAAATTTTCAAGCTCAATCAGTCAAAGGAAATGACCGTTTCAAACGATACGCTGACTCTTATCACACGTTCAAAGGAAATCTACACGCTTACAGACGGTGCATTTGACATAACCTGCGAGCCAATTACCCGTGAATGGGGATTTTATTCGGGACTTGAAAACAAGGTTCCGTCGCAAAAGGCTATTGAAAATGCGCTTGAGGGAGTCGGAGCAGAGCATATAAATATCGAAAACAGCACTGTAACGCTTGACGAAAATACTTCGCTTGACCTCGGCGGAATTGCAAAGGGTTATGCATCGCAGAAAGCGGCTGAAATTCTGAAAGAATACGGCGTTACCTCTGCGCTAATGTCGCTCGGCGGAAACGTGAGAGCCGTAGGCTCAAAGCCTGACGGTGAATGCTGGAGCGTTGCAATAACAAACCCCGACGACAACTCAAAGAGCATCGGAACGCTTAAAATTTCCGACAAAGCCGTTGTGACCTCGGGCGGCTATCAGCGTTATTTTGAAGAAAACGGACAAATCTACCATCATATAATAGATACTAAAACAGGTTATCCTGCCGACAGCGGTTTGAAATCCGTCACCGTTGTATCAGAGGACGACTCGCTTGCAGACGCACTTTCCACTTCGCTTTTTGTTATGGGGCTTGAAAAGTCGGGTGAATTTTACGGCAAAAACAGCTCGCTTTTCGGAGCAGTTTTCATTACCGACAGCAATGAAATTTACGTTACCGACAATCTGAAGGACAGCTTTATGTCCGAGCAAGGCTTTGAGGTGATTTCAGTATGACAAACCGCATATGGATAATTATTTTTTCAGTTGCGGCTCTGCTTTGTCTTGGCGTGTGGCTTTTTATTTCAAACGTATCTTCGCCGTCAAGGGTTGTCGGAATTTACAAGGACGGCAGCCTTGTTGAAAAAATTGACTTGAACAGCGTTACAGGCGAGCGTGAAATCACGCTTTCGGGCGAATACGGAGAAAACGTAATCCTTGTATCAAACGGTCACATAAAGATGAAGTCAGCCGACTGTCCCGACAAAATCTGCGTTGAGCACGGCGAGCTGAAAAGCAGTTCTTCACCGATTGTGTGCCTGCCGAACAAGGTGGTTATAAAATTTGAAAACAGTACAGACGGTGCAGACGCAAAAACAGGAGCAATAAAATGCATACAAAAAAGTCGAGTGCCTCGACACGCAAATCGGGCAGACAGGTTGATATTACCAAACCTATTGTGCCCGACCGTTCAGGAACAATTTCCAATACAAAAAAAATTATTTTAACCGCAATTCTCACCGCCTTTGCGCTCGTTGCGTTTGTAATTGAGGGCGCAATTCCGCCGCTTACCCCGATTTACGGCGTAAAGCTCGGTCTTGCAAATGTTTTTACACTGTTTGCGCTCTACGCACTCGGCACACGCTATGCGGCGGCGGTAATGTCGCTGAGAATCGTGCTTGGAAGTATATTTACGGGACAGCTTGTGTCGTTTATCTACAGCATTTCGGGCGGTTTGCTTTCGTTTTTGCTGATGATACTGCTGAAACGCTTTTTTCCGCTCAGACAGCTTTGGGTGTTAAGCGTTCTGAGCGCCGTAACGCACAACATAGGTCAGCTTTTAGCGGCAGTTTTTATGACGCAGACCTTGGCAATTGCGTACTACCTGCCCGTACTTATTCTGTCGGGAATAATCGCAGGAGCGTTCACAGGCTTGTGCGCACAAACAGTGCTTATAAGG
>JBJEOX010000018.1:0-4183 GCA_051880935.1 Ruminococcus sp. | reverse complement strand
GCTTTGTCTGGTTTGACAGAAGCATAAGCTGGTCGCCGTAAACAAGACCGCCGACAAATCTGCGGATAAGCGGAATTGAAAGCGAAAAGCCGCTGTTATGCTCCATACCGAACGAAAGCGAAATTACGGGCACGAACTCAAAGCCGGCTTTTTTGAGAGCCTTTCTGAGCAGGAAGATGTAGTTTGACGCACGACAGCCGCCGCCTGTCTGAGTAATCATAAGAGCGACCTTGTGAACGTCGTATTTTCCGCTTTGCAGAGCGTGGATAAACTGTCCGATAACGAGCAAGGCAGGATAGCAGGTGTCGTTGTGCACATACTTAAGTCCTGTCTGCGCAATTTCGGGACCTGTTGTATTTAAAAGCTCCGACTTGTAACCGTAGTGCGTGAAAACATTTTGCAGAATGTTGAAGTGAATAGGAGCCATATTCGGCAAAAGAATTGTATATTCTTTTTTCATCTGCTTTGTAAAAAGCACTCGGCCTGTTTTTTTGTCATATTTTAATTCAGCCATAATTTGATTCTCCTATCCTTTGTTGTACTTGTATATTCACTAATACTTGAATAAACAGAATTAACAAGTGTAGGGAACGGTCTTGACCGTTCCGCTGATTTACAAGCCAACTCTTAACCGACTCGGAACGGTCAAGACCGTTCCCTACATTTGAGTGTGGTTATTTTTATAACAAAATTGATATTTTCAGAATTAACATAGCAGTAGGGAACAACAATTTAAAATCAATAATTCCGAATTACGCATTCCGAATTCCGAATTATAAATTAGTCATTATCAATTGCCGCAAGCAGACTGCGAATACGGATTTTTACCGCACCGAGGTTTGTGATTTCATCTATCTTAATCTGGGTGTAAATCTTGTTGTTGCTTTCGAGGATTTCTCTTACCTCGTCGGTTGTGATTGCGTCAACGCCGCAGCCGAAGGACACAAGCTGTACAAGCTCCATATCCTTGCGTGTTGTAACGTATTTTGCCGCTGCGTAGAGCCTTGAATGGTACGTCCACTGATTCAGAACGTGGGTTGTGAACTTCTCAACTCTCGGTGATACAACGTCCTCGCTGACGATTGCAACGTCAAAGCCTGAAATGAGCTTATCAATTCCGTGGTTGATTTCGGGGTCAATGTGGTAAGGTCTGCCTGCAAGCACAAAAATCTTTTTGCCCTCTTTTTCGGCAGCGGCAATAATCTCATTGCCCTTTTCAATTACCTTTTTCCTGTAATTTTCCTGCTCCTCATACGCTTTCTTTGCGGCAATTCTCACCTCATTGAGCGTGAGGTCGGGAAAATGCTGAGAAAGTCTTTCGTAAGCCTTCTGCGGAAAATCCTTGGGGCGGTGAATACCGAAGTATTCCTTGATAAAATGCACCTTGCGGATATCCTTCATATTATTCTTGATAACCTCGGGATAGTACGCAACAACGGGACAATTGTAGTGATTGTCACCGAGGTGCTCGTCAAAATTATATGAAAGACAGGGGTAGAATATAGTTTCCGCACCCTCGTCAATAAGCGTCTGAACGTGACCGTGCATAAGCTTTGCAGGGAAGCAGACGGTATCGCTCGGGATTGTCTGCTGACCTCTCTGGTAGAGCGTTCTGCTCGAATACGGCGACTTGAACACCTCAAATTTCAGCTCGGTAAAGAATCTGTACCAGAACGGATAAAGCTCAAACATATTCAGTCCCATCGGGATTCCGAGCTTTCCTCTCAAGCCCTCAACAGGCTTGTAGGAGTCGAGAAGCTGTAATTTATATGCATACATATTAAGGTCGTTTGACGGCGCACGCTTTGTAATCGGGCGTTCGCACCTGTTGCCTGCAATGAACTTTCTTCCGCCGCCGAAAGAGTTGATTGTAAGACGGCAGTTGTTGTTGCAGAGTCCGCAGTTAGCGACCTTGATTTCGTGAACAAAATTTTTAAGAGCGTTGCTGTCGGCAAGTCTGCTGTCAGCCTTGCCCTTTGACTTTTTCTTTGCATAAAGCGCCGCACCGTATGCGCCCATAAGTCCTGCAATATTCGGACGTACAACCTCAACGCCCATCTCCATTTCAAACGCACGCAGAACTGCGTCATTTAGGAACGTACCGCCCTGAACAACGATTCTCTTGCCGAGCTCGTCGGGACTTGAAGCACGGATAACCTTGTAAAGAGCATTTTTAACAACGCTCAGCGAAAGTCCTGCCGAAATGTCCTCGATTGTTGCGCCGTCCTTCTGAGCCTGCTTAACGCTTGAATTCATAAATACCGTACAGCGTGAGCCGAGGTCAACGGGGCGTTTTGCAAAAAGTCCGAGCTTTGCAAATTCCTCAATCTCATATCCGAGCGCATTTGCAAACGTCTGCAAAAAGCTTCCGCAGCCTGACGAGCAAGCCTCATTAAGGAATATGTTGTCAATTGCGCCGTTATGAATCTTGAAACACTTAATATCCTGCCCGCCTATGTCGATAATAAACTCAACGTCGGGCATAAAATATTTTGCCGCCGTAAAGTGGGCGATCGTTTCAACAATTCCGTAGTCTACGTCAAATGCGTTCTTTATGATATCCTCGCCGTAGCCCGTAACGGCAGACGAGGCAACGTTGATTTCGGGGTTGATTGCGTAGATTTCTTCAAGAAATTCCTTGATAATCTCAACGGGATTTCCCTTTGAGGGAAGATATTTTGAATAGAGCAGCTCGCCGTCCTCATTGAGCACAACGCCCTTTACGGTAGTTGAGCCTGCGTCCATTCCTATGTAAGCCTTGCCCTTGTAGCCCCTAAGCTCTTTTTGCTTTACATCAGCCTTTGCGTGTCTTTCGCAGAAAGCCTTGTAGTCCTCCTCGCACTCGAAAAGCGGAGGGTTAAAAGCAAAATTGCCCGAGCCTCTGTAGTTTTTAACTTCTTCTATAACCTTGTCAAATTCAATCGGCTTGTCGGCGCAGAGAGCCGCACCGCAGGCAACGTAATAAAGCGAATTTTCGGGGCAGATGCCCTTTGTGCCGAGCGTGCGGTCAAAGCAATTCCGCAGCTCGCTCATAAATGTGAGCGGTCCGCCGAGGTAGACAATCTGACCTTCAATTTCACGTCCCTGAGCAAGACCAGCCACAGTCTGGCTTACAACGGCATTGAAGATACTTTCGGCAATATCGCTCTTTCTTGCGCCCTGATTAAGCAAGGGCTGAATATCTGTTTTGGCAAACACGCCGCAGCGTGATGCAATTGTATATGTCTTTTCGTACTGCTTTGCAAGCTCGTCTAATTCTTCAAGGGGCACGTTAAGCAAAGTAGCCATCTGGTCGATAAACGCACCGGTACCGCCTGCGCACGTACCGTTCATTCTTACCTCAAGACCGTTTGTGAGGAAAAGAATTTTTGCGTCCTCGCCGCCGAGTTCAATAACAACGTCCGTTCCGGGCAAAAAAGTATTGGCGGCAACTCTGGTGGCGTAAACCTCCTGAACAAAGTCAATTCCGCAGTCCTGAGCAACGCCCATACCTGCCGAGCCCGACATTGCAACGCTTGCATTTTCGACACCGTCAACCTTTGAACGAACAGCGTCGAGAATCTCGGCAATTTTCTCGGTAATCTGAGAATAGTGTCGCTCATATGTGCTGTATATCAGTTTGTTTTCGTCGTCGAGCACAACGCATTTTATTGTGGTCGAACCAATATCAAGTCCTAATTTCAAAATGCCGCCTCCGAAACAAGCGCATTTTTCGGCTTTTTAAGCCAAAAACCGCCCGAAAGTATAGTGGTATTAATTACATATATCAATTAATTATAATCTCTTTTTTTGATTTTTTAATTCCTTTATGCAAAAATAAACACTTTGATTAATTTTACCATTATTCATTTTCAAAATCAATATACACTTGGGAGATTATGTAAATTTTTAGTGTCGATATTTTTGTCGGATTAGTTATATAGTGCTAAACGATAATTTAATTCGGAAATTCGGTCGAGTGGATAGGTTGCGATAATTCAAAGATTTAGTGCCCGAATTTATTTATATGCGGCGTTGCCGCAGGTGTGGAATTATATTATTGTAGCGGCGAACTGTGTTCGCCATATTTCATAAATTGCGTTGCAATTTATGAAATGGGACGTCAGGGATGCCGTCCCCTACGAAATAAAATACAAACGTTTCCTCTATATCCGTAGTACAATGTTAAATCTAAAAATACACA
>JBJEOX010000017.1:0-4213 GCA_051880935.1 Ruminococcus sp. | reverse complement strand
ATAAAGTAGCCAGAGAGCAGGCAAGCTGAGTGTTTAGTCCTATTCCCCAGAAGGAAGCAAAGAATCTTTCGACACCGCCGATTAAACCCGCAATAATTCCGGCAGGACCGCCGAAGATAAGCCCTGCTGATAAGGGAGCAGCGTCACGAACATTGATTACTGCGCCTTCTGTTTCTATTCCAAAATGTGTGGAAATAACAGCGAGCAATCCGAAAACTACACCTATGATAAGCTGCTTCTGCCAATATGTAATTTTTCTAAAACTTGTTTTCTTCTCTGCCGGATAAAATATTACCGAAAATATAATCGGCAGAATCGATGAAATAATTAATTTTATTATTGGCACAAACATTTCGTCCACCTAAAAAGTTTATTTGCAATAATTATACAATACCTTCTGCAACAAAAGTGCAACAAAATCAATGATTTTTAAAACTTTTTTAAAATTTTTTAAAAAAAATAATATTTTCTTCACAATTTGTTGCACTTCGTAGCTTATAATTAATTATACAATATATTAAATGACTTAACAAGACCGATTTGTCAGTGTTTTGTCAGTATTATTGTTTTATAATTTTATAAGATTTTGTTGAACTGATTTTAAAATTATGTTATAATTAAACAAAAATATATCCTTTGGAGGTATTATTATGCAAATAAAAACTGATGTTAATAACAGTAAACTCTTGATTTCATTAAGCGGAAGGCTTGATACTATTACATCACCTCAGCTTGAGGAAGAAATTAATAATATTTCACTTGATGAAATTGAAACTATTATTTTTGACGTAAAAGAGCTTGAGTATATTTCAAGTGCCGGACTTCGTCTTGTTCTTAAGGCACATAAGAAAATGACTGCGCAGGGTGGACAGCTTAAGCTTATTAATGTAAATGATATGATTATGGAAATTTTAGATATGACAGGTATGTCCGATTTCCTTGATATTGAAAAAGCATAAACATATAGTAGGTGAATATTAATTAATTGATACACAAAGGAGGCATATAGGCTATGATAAAAAGAGAGAATGACAACAAAAATTCCGTATTCCGTTTTTGTAAGCGGAATACGGAATTTTTGTTGAATCTGTTAATAATCCCAAGAGCACTGCATACAATCTGCCTTTGTTTTTGACTCTTGACAAAAATACCGATACAGAAAAACTTAAGTCAGCAGTTAAAGCAGCATTTGAAAATCATAAGTATTTGAAAACAAGGATTTATCTTGATAATGACGGTAATGTATATAAAAAAATCAGCGATGAAGATTTGAAAATTGATGTAGAGGAAATTGCTGATTCAGATTTTAATAAGGCCGATTACATATATCCTTTCGATTTGCAAAACGAGAATCTTTACAGAATTTCTATCATTATGCTTGATTCTTCTGTTGTGCTCTTTTGTGATATTCATCATATAATTTTTGACAGATATTCACTTCAGGTATTTCTGGAAGATATTGATAATGCGTTCAGCGGTGTTGCACTTCTTCCCGAAGCATATACTGCAAATGATGTTTCGCTGGAAGAATCCAAGCGTGTGCTTACATCAGAGCTTGATGAGGCAAAGGTATATTATAATTCTGCTTTTGGCGGTCTGGAAATTGATTCAGTTCCTATCTATGATAAAAAAGAGGAAATACCGACAGCAAAAAAGCTTCGTCACGATTTTAAAACTTTTGACGCTGACAAAATAAGAGTGTTTTCTCGCAGTCACGGTATAAAAACGAGCTCGTTCTTTGATGCTGTTTTCGGATTTGTTCTTGCAAAATTTTCCGGTGCAGATGAAAGCCTTTTTGCAACTGTTTTTAACGGACGAAATGAAAAACTCACAAGAACCTGCGGAATGTTTGTAAAAACAATGCCTGTTCACTGCAATACAGACGGGGAGAGGAAAATTATCGACTTACTCGTTGAAACTAAAAATCAGCTTATGGAAAGTATGTCAAACGACATTTATTCATTTGCGGAAATATCAAGAACATATGACATTAAAGCTGATATTCTTTTCGCATATCAAGGCGACAGCTTTGAATTTGATACTATCGGAGGCGAAAAGGCTGAAGGTGTAGTTATGAACCTTGACACGGCAAAATCACCGATTTCAATAGATGTAATTATAAGAAACGGTAAGATTGTGTTTGTGTGCGAGTATCGTGCAGATATGTATGACAAAACCACAATTATGGGTATGGCTGATTGCCTGTCTGTTGTTTCGCAGGAGTTTTTGAAAAAGACATACCTTAAAGAGGTTACAATGCTTTCCCTACAAGCGGAACAAGAGATAGAAAGCTTCAATGCAACCGATTATCCGTTAAACTTTGTGCCTGTGCATAAATTGTTTGAAAATCAGGCAATAATACACGCAGTAGATACCGCATTTATTGCAGATGGGAAGAAACACACTTACAGCGAGCTGAACAGCGAAGCTAACCGAATTGCACATTCGCTTATAGAAAAAGGACTTACTGTTGGTGAGCCTGTGGGAATTATCCTGCCGAGAACGACAGATGTTGCGGCTTCCGAATATGGTATTATGAAAGCAGGCGGAGCATTTCTGCCTATGCTGCCTGATTATCCTGACGAGCGAATTGACTACTGCCTTAAGGATTCCAAAAGCCGATTTGTTATCACAACAGAGAAAATCAAGGAAGAAAGACAGAGCCTGTTTAATGAAAAGCCTTATACCGTGCTTACAGTAAACGAACTGCTTGAAAATGGAAACACTGAAAATCCCGACCTTGATATTCCGGTTGATTCTCTTGCATATATCATCTACACGTCAGGTTCAACAGGTACGCCAAAGGGTGTTATGATTGAGCACCGTAACCTGTGCAACTTTGTTGACGCAAATCCGCTCAATTATGAAACGGTAAACTTTGTTTCCTACGGAAAAACTGCGCTGTCGGTTGCTTCAATTTCGTTTGACTTCTCTCTTATGGAGATTCATATTCCGCTATGCAACGGTATGGCTGTATGTATGGCAGGCGAGGAGGAAATTCACAATCCCTTAGCATTGTTTAAGTTGATTATCGAAAACAATGTTGATGTTATGTCAGGCACACCATCCTTCATTTCAAGCTTTGTTGACCTGCCGCAGGCAGCAGAGGCTCTTAAGGGCATAAAAATGTATGATATGGGTGCGGAAGCATTCCCGCCTGCATTGTATAAAAAGATGTGCAAGGCAAGTCCTGAGGCAGTTATCGTAAACGGCTACGGACCCACTGAGGCGACAATAAGCTGTATATCCAAGGTAATGGATGGAAACGGAGCTGTAACCATCGGCAAGCCTGCGGCTAATGTCCGTGCCTATATCTGCGACACAAGCGGAAACATACTGCCAAAAGGTGTAAAGGGAGAACTTGTAATTTGCGGTGACGGAGTAGGCAGAGGTTATGTCAATCTGCCCCAAAAAACAGCAGAGGTGTTTGTCACATTAAATGGCAGGAAAGCCTATCGAAGCGGAGATTTGGCACGCTATAACCAAAACGGCGAGATTGAGTTCTTCGGCAGACTGGATAATCAGGTTAAGCTTCGCGGTTTCAGAGTGGAGCTTGATGAGATTGAAGCTGTAATGAACGAATATCCGAATGTGAGCCGAAGCGTTGTGCTGGTCAAGGAAAATGAAAAGTCTGGGCAGTTCCTCTGCGGCTACTTTACAGCCAATGATACTGTTGACAAGGATAAGCTTACCGAGCATATGAAGCGTTCGCTTACATATTATATGATTCCGAGCGTGCTCATTCAGCTTGATACTATGCCGCTGACTGCAAACGGCAAAATAAATAAGAAGGCATTGCCCGAGCCTGAATTTAACGTTGAGAAAAAGGAGTATAAAGCTCCAAAGAGCGACTTGCAGGAAAAGCTCTGCAAAATGTTTGCAAATGCACTCGGCGCTGAAAAGGTCGGCATTGACGAAAACTTCTTTGAAATCGGCGGCACTTCGCTTTCAGCATCAAAGATTGCAATGCGTGCATTGACAGAAAACCTGCCGATAGCTTACGGAGATATTTTTGATAATCCGACTGTTGAAATGCTTGAACAGCATATTCTGAAACAGCAGGGCAAGTCGGCACAATCTGAAGAAAAACAAGAGGAAGTTGTGCTTGAGGGTGTTGATAGTGCATTGCAGTACAATACACCTCAGTTTGTTGATGAGGTGGAATATACAGACATAGAAAATGTACTGCTTACAGGCGCAACAGGCTTTTTAG
>JBJEOX010000016.1:0-22413 GCA_051880935.1 Ruminococcus sp. | reverse complement strand
GTCCTTTTCATATGCGACTTCACGCAGGATATATTCAAGCAGAATTTTCTCGTCCGGGAGCTTGCCCGAGCCTGTTGCACCGCAGGCAAGGTAGCCTGTTGCAGGCTCGATAATTTCCATTCCGTAGGATTTCAGCTTTTTGACGTTATCCTGAACAATCGGGTTTTCGTACATATTCGTGTTCATTGCAGGCGCAAGAATTTTCTTCTTTTTGCAAGCCATAAAGGTCGTTGTCAGCATATCGTCTGCAATTCCGTTTGCGATTTTGCCGATTACGTTTGCGCTTGCAGGCGCAACCATAAACACGTCGGCAAGCTCGGCAAGGGCAATATGCTCAACCTTGAATTTGAAATTGCGGTCAAAGGTGTCGACAATACACTTGTTGCCCGTAAGGCTTTCGAAGGTTATCGGGTTTATAAAGTTCGTTGCGTTCTGCGTCATAATCACGTTCACGTCTGCGTGAAGTTTTACCAGAGCACTTGCAAGATTGGCAATTTTATAAGCCGCAATTCCGCCCGTAACACCGAGCAGAACGGTTTTACCTTTCAGCATTTTATCATCTCACTTTAGTCAAACTCGGAATTAGTTATATATACATTAAGTGTAGGGAACAGTCTTGACTGTTCCGAATCCAATAGAAGTATGCTTGCAGTCAAACGGAACGGTCAAGACTGTTCCCTACAAAAGAATATAATTAAAGTAAACTATATAAAATCTTTGGTGAGCAAGCCGTGCTTTTCGTAGCGTGAAATGCTTGCTATGTGATTATCCTCGTCGGTGAAAACGACATACGGCTTGTGCTCCTTCGCCTCCTGCTCGCTTAACTGAGCGTATGCCATAATTATAATATGGTCGCCGACGGCTACCTGTCTTGCCGCCGCGCCGTTAAGGCAAATCATTCCCGAGCCTTTCTCGCCTGCGATTGTGTAGGTTTCAAACCTGTTTCCGTTTTCAACATCCACAATCTGCACCATTTCATACTCCAAAATTCCTGCGGCTTCCAAAAGCTCGCTGTCAATTGTGATACTGCCTACGTAATTCAAATCCGCCTGCTTTACTACGGCACGGTGGATTTTTCCTTTCAGCATTGTAAGAGTCATAAAATCGCTCCCTTACTTGATAATAAAGTTGTCAATAAGTCTTGTCTTGCCGATATATACCGCAATTGCGACAAGCACGGATTTGCCGATTTTGTCAATGGGAGTAATCGTGTCAAAATCAACAACGTCAACGTAGTCGATTTTTGCAAGCGGCTCGGTGTTTATGCTGTCGGTAATTGCTTTGATAACGGCTTTTGCGTCGGTTTCGCCGTTTTCAATCAGCTCTCTGCCGAGTTTCAGACTGCGGCTTAAAATCAGCGCCGCCTTTCTCTCGTCGTGATTTAAGTAGGTGTTGCGTGAGCTTTTTGCAAGTCCGTCAGCCTCACGCACAATCGGACAGCCGACAATTTCGGTGTCAACATTCAAATCCTTTACCATTCTCTTGATAACCGCAAGCTGTTGAGCGTCCTTCTGACCGAAGTACGCTCTGTCGGGCTTTACGATATTGAAAAGCTTGAGCACAACGGTCTGTACACCTCTGAAATGAATCGGACGTGACTTTCCGCAAAGCTCGGTTGTCAGGCCGTTCATATCAACGTAGGAGCAAAAGCCGTCTGCGTACATTTCCTCGGGTTCGGGGTGTAAAATCAAATCCACTCCCACGCTCTCGCAGAGTGCACAGTCTTTTTCAAAATCTCTCGGATAGCTTTCCAGATCCTCGTTAGGTCCGAACTGCATAGGATTTACAAAAACGCTGACAACCACCTTGTCATTGTTTGCTCTTGCGGCTTGCATAAGGCTCTTGTGTCCCTCGTGCAGATAACCCATTGTGGGAACAAAGCCAACGGTAAGTCCTTCTCTTTTCCAAGCGTTCACACGCTCTCTTACATCTTTTATTGTATAGCAAATATCCATAATTTTACCTCTGCTTTTTGTTATTTATGATATTACTGTAGGGAACGACCCCTGTGTCGTTCCTCTTAGGTTAGCTGAATATTAGTTAGGAACGACACGGGGGTCGTTCCCTACATTATTGTCGTGTAATCAAAATCAATACAGGCTCTCTATAATATCGTCGTCAATCTTGAACGTGTGTTCCTCGCTCGGGAACGCACCCGACTTTACTTCACTGATATATTGCTTAAATGCGTCCTTCATAACGCTTCCGATTTGCGCATACTGCTTTACAAACTTCGGCTTGAAGTCGGAGTACATTGCAAGCATATCCTGATAAACGAGCACCTGTCCGTCGCAACCTGCGCCTGCGCCGATTCCGATTGTGGGAATCGAAATGCTCTCGGAAATCTTCTTTGCAAGCTTTGCGGGAACGCACTCGAGCACTACGGCAAATGCGCCTGCCTCTTCAACAGCTCTTGCCTCGTCAAGCAACCTTTGTGCTTCCTGCTTGCCTTTACCCTGCACCTTGAATCCGCCGAAAGCGTTGATTGACTGCGGTGTGAGTCCGATATGCGCACAAACGGGGATTGAGGCTTTTACAATCGCCTTTATGTGCTCGCAGAACTCAATTCCGCCCTCAAGCTTTACAGCCTGAGCACCGCCGTCTTTTACAAGTCTGCCTGCGTTTACGACTGCGTCATAAACCGAGGTCTGGTACGACATAAACGGCATATCGGTGATAACAAGCGCATTTTTTGCGCCCCTTGCAACTGCTGAGCTGTGGTGAATCATATCCTCCATTGTGACCGACAGCGTATCGTCATAGCCGAGCACGACCATTCCGAGCGAGTCGCCGACAAGAATTGAGTCAACGCCCGACTCGTCAAGCAGTTTTGCGGTTGTATAATCATAGGCGGTGAGCATTGTGAGCTTTTCGCCGTTTTTCTTTGACTCCTTAAAAGTAACCGATGTATTTTTCATAATAGTCCCTTTCAAATAACATAAAACAAACCTGTTAATTTATTGTTTACGATAAATCTAAAAATTCCGACATTTCGGCGTAATCCCTATCGCCGTTCTTTGCCTTTGCAAGCTTTACAAGCCGTTTTGCAAGCAGAATGTAAATCTGCCTGTCCTCACCGTTAAGGCTCTCCACGTGCTTTTTAACAGTTTGTAAATCGTTTCGCTCAACAGGCCCTGTCAGAGCGTTTACGCACCCGTTTTCAAGAACGCTTTTAACATTGCCCGAAACAAGATTCTGCGTAGCACCGACAGCGTCATCTCGTGAAAATCCGCATTGTTCAAGCAGTGAGTAACCCAAATCAAGCACAGCTACAAGCTCGTTGCTCAGCACGCTTGCGGCGGTATGGTAGAGTGACTTTTTGCTCTTGTCAATCCGACATACAGTGTTGCCGAGGCTTTCAAAAAGGCTCTTCACAGCCGAAACAGCCGTTTCATCTCCCTCAACAGCAAAAAAAGTATTTGCCGGAATTCTGTAGGACGTCAATTTGTCGCTGAACGCAAGCATAGGGTGGATTGAGCAAACGCCTGCCCCCGTGCTTTGTGAATCGGTAAATACATCAGATGATAATGCACCACTAAAATGGCATACTATTTTATTTTTTACGGACATATTTTTATTTCTGATGCAATCCCACACGCTCCCGATTACATAATCGGGCGTTGTGATAAAAAGGGTATCGCTCACTTTTACAAGCTCTTCCAAATCGGAAAAGCAGTCCGTTTGAGTAAATTGCGCCGCAAAAGCGGCATTTTCGGAGTTTATGTCATAAAACCCCGAAATCTGAATATTGTTGTCTTTAAGGTACCTGCCGACGGAAACGCCGACCTTGCCTGCGCCGATAATTCCAATATTCATGCTATCACCTCGATTCAATACTACAGCGATAACATCTCATCTGATACAGCTTCACATTGTGAATACCGTTCATAATTAATATATCACAAATATCGGAATAATTCAATATTTATGCTTATATACGAATAAAAAAGACTGTTGCATTAACAGTCCGAAATCAGTGCGTTGTTATTGACATAAAGTGATTGTTGTGGTAATATAATAATGTAAAGGAACGGCTTGGACTGTTTCGCTTATACATTTTGGTTTAATTAAGTATAACCGCCTTGTATCGCAACTACAGGGCGGTTATTTCTTTTTTATATTCTTAATGACTTCATTCAAAGCCACTAATAAAACAGCAAACGAGATTATGTAAATCATATCTACCATTTGAATATACACCCCCTTTCACAAGGGAGCTGAAACAGCCGCCACCGTTCCTTTACTTTTTATTATAGCACATCAAAATGTGTTGCACAAGAGTTACAGTGCTTGTGCGCTGAATAAAATAACTTTACATTTACAATTTTCCCCGTGAGTGGTAAAATATTAGCAAAGTGAAAAGAGGTAATAATTTTATGGAGAAAAGTCGAATTGACAGGCAGTTTGAATTTTTACTTGAAGCTGACAAAGAGAAGTTTATTCAGCGAAAAACGCTGAAAAGCGACGGAAAAACCTTTGAAAACGACGCTGAACACGCCTGGCATATGGCGTTAATGTGTATTCTGCTCGGCGAATATGCAAACGAAGATATAGATTTGCTCAAAACGGTTTTGATGATACTTATTCACGACGTTGTTGAAATTGACGCAGGCGACACCTACGCTTACGACGACGAGGGCAAAAAGTCACAGCGTGAGCGTGAGCTGAAAGCGGCTGACAGGCTTTTCGGACTTCTGCCTGACGACCAAGGCGAAAAGTTCAGAGCGCTCTGGGAGGAATTTGAGGAGGGCAAAACTAAAGAGGCAAAGTTTGCCCACGCAATGGACAACGTACAGCCTGCTATGCTAAACAACTCGACAGACGGTAAGATGTGGGTGAAAAACAAGGTAAAGCTGAGTCAGATTCTCGAAAGAAACAAAAACACCGCCGACGGCTCAGAAATGCTCTGGAATTATTCATACAGCAATTTTATTAAACCGAATGTCGAAAAGGGCAGAATAGAGGAAGATTAATTATCATCACTCTGACGGATTTTCATTTTCCGCCAGCTTACAAAGCCGTAAAGGTCGTTTATAAAAAATATTGCAAAGCAGATAATTACGGGAATATAGGAAGTATTTTCAATTGATGCGAGAATCCAGAGGACAATCAGAACAAGGTCGTTTGCGGCATAGGCGACGGCGTACACAGGACTGCGCATAAGCGCCAGATATGCCGCCGCAAAGCTTGTTGCTATTGAAACGGTGCTGAAAAACAGATTCGGAGTATCAAATACTTTCAGAATAAAGTAAAAAATAACCGTTACAAGCAATGTCAGCACAACAAGCAGAATTCTGTGCAGGGTATTAAGGCTGTTTACAGTTACCTCCGAGCTGTTTTTGAACGGATGTCTGTACCAGCTTACTGCCGACATAAGAGCAATCGGCGCAGTCATTCCGAGGTATGTTATCATCTCGCCGTAGTAGCAGAATTGAAACGAAATAATCGAATAAACCACGCCGAATATTACCATCAGCACCTGTCCGATTACATAACCCTTTGCTACAAAAATCAATGACGTAACGCCGATAAGCGACGCTATGAGCGTGAGCGGATTGAAATTTCCTGCAAGCAGGAATGAGGCTGTCACGGTTACAACCGAAAACAGCCAAAGGCAAAGCTCAAATACCGAAAGGCTTTTAAAAAGTTTTGTGATATATCCCATTTTAACCTCCAAAAAAATAAGCACCCGACGCACATATCTTCAAAGACCTAACGATATGTACACGAATGCGTAACGCTTCCTACCCGGTGGCAGTAAATTTTGAATTTTCTACATTCTATCACAGCAAAAATATAAAGTCAAGTGCTTGTATATCTTACAGTTTTTGATATAATAAAGATAACAAATAAAAAGGAGGCGTTTGTATGAAATACGTATGCGATGTATGCGGCTGGGAATACGACGAGGCTGTCGGCGATCCCGATAACGGAATTGCACCCGGCACAAAGTTTGAGGATTTACCCGAAGATTTTGTATGTCCTCTCTGCGGAGTAGGCAAGGACGATTTTTCGCCGGCTGAATAATCAGGTAAAATCCGCCCTGCGGCACGATAAAACGCTATGACGATTCTACAAACGTCATAGCGTTTTTTGTCGATATCCGAAGTAAGATAAACCAGAGTTTGTCGAGTGCCTCGATTTGACAGCGGTGGCACACCGCCGATTTGCGTGCCGAGGCACTCGGCTAAATTATGGTTTATCTGTCAAAATTGAGCACAATTTCGTTTTTTTCGGACTTGAATTTTCTGCACTTTATATTTGCCGAGGCAAGCATACGCTTTGAGGCAAGCGTTTCCTTTGAATCGGCGTACTTGTCGTAGAGGTAAACAACCTCGCCGATTCCCGACTGGATAATAGCCTTTGCGCACTCGTTGCAGGGGAACAAATCAACATAGAGCTTTGCTCCCTTCAAATCCTTACCCCTTGCGTTCAGAATTGCGTTAAGCTCGGCGTGAACAACGTAGTTGTACTTTGTATCCTCGCCCTCACGCTCCCAAGGAAAATCGTCGTCGGAACAGCCGTAGGGAAAGCCGTTGTAGCCCGTTGACAAAATGATGTTGTTCGAGTCAACTATGCAGGCTCCCACCTGAGTGTTAGGGTCCTTGCTGCGCTTTGAAGCGAGCAGTGCAACGCCCATAAAATATTCGTCCCAAGTAATGTAATCGTTTCTTTTCATAGCTGCCTCCCTGTTGAGTGTATTGTATATAATCAGTATAGCTTATATAAAGAAAATAGGCAAGATTTTTTAATAAAAAAGTAACAGAAATAATTATAATTCAGCCACAAAATATTTGAGAAAATTTATATTTTGTTATTGATAAACCGAAAGTGATTTGTTATAATAAAAGTTAATAACTAATTCTATAAAAATTTGTAAAACGGAGGAAGATTATGCTGAATACTAATTACAATGAAAAATTCGGCAAGGAAGGACTTACATTTGACGATGTTCTTCTTATACCGGGAGAATCAGACGTTGAACCTAAGAACGTTGACGTTTCAACACACCTTACAAAGACCATTAAACTCAACACTCCTCTTATGACTGCCGCTATGGATACGGTTACCGAATCTGCTATGGCTATTGCTATTGCAAGAGAGGGCGGCGTTGGTATAATTCACAAAAATATGTCGATTGAGCGTCAGGCTGACCAGGTTGACAGAGTAAAAAGAAGTGAGAACGGCGTTATCGTAAATCCGTTTTTCCTCTCACCCGAAAACACTGTAAGAGATGCAGACGAGCTTATGAGCAAGTACAAAATCTCAGGCGTGCCTATCTGCCTTGACGGAAAGCTTGTCGGAATTATCACAAACCGTGATATGCGCTTTATGACAGGCGAGGATTTTGCTCAGCCGATTTCAAAGGTTATGACTCACGAAAACCTAGTTACTGCTCCCGTAGGCACAACTCTTAAAGAGGCTCAGGATATTTTAAGACAGCACAGAATTGAAAAGCTCCCGATTGTGGGCAGTGACGGAAGTCTTAAGGGACTTATCACAATCAAGGATATTGAAAAGAGCGTTCAGTACCCCAACTCAGCACGTGACGACAAGGGCAGACTTATCTGCGGTGCCGCAATCGGTGCAACAGCAGACGTTCTTGACAGAGTAGCCGCTCTGATTGAGGCTCAGGTTGACGTTGTTGTGCTTGACTCTGCTCACGGTCACAACTCAAACGTTGTAAACTCTGTCGCAAAGGTCAAAAAGGCTTATCCCAATCTTCCTCTTATCGCAGGCAATATTGCAACTGCCGAAGCCGCAAAGGCTCTTATCGACGCAGGCGCAGACGCTATCAAGGTCGGCATAGGCCCCGGCTCAATCTGCACAACCAGAATCGTTGCAGGTATCGGCGTTCCGCAGATTACCGCAATCTATGACGCAGCCTGCGAGGCTTCAAAGTACGGTATCCCCGTAATTGCAGACGGAGGTATCAAGTACAGCGGCGACATTGTAAAGGCACTTGCCGCAGGCGGAAGCGTTGTTATGATTGGCTCGCTCGTTGCAGGCTGTGAGGAAAGCCCCGGAGATAACGAAATTTATCAGGGCAGACAGTTCAAGGTTTACCGTGGAATGGGCAGTCTCGGCGCAATGGGCAAGGGCAGTGCAGACAGATACTTCCAGGCAAGCAACAACAAGTTTGTTCCCGAGGGCGTTGAGGGACGTGTTCCTTACAAGGGTATGCTTTCCGACACCGTTTACCAGCTTATGGGCGGTCTGCGTTCAGGTATGGGCTACACAGGCTGTGCTACAATTGAAGAGCTCCACAAAAAGGCAAGATTTGTTCAGATTTCGGGCGCAGGTCTGCGTGAAAGCCACCCGCACGATATTCAGATTACAAAGGAAGCACCGAACTATTCATACAACTGCAACTGAGCAGGGTAGGTCGAGTGCCTCGACACGCAAATTGAGTGGAAAAGTCGGATATTTAGGTAAAAACGGTTGCCCGAATTTTAAGTTGATATATAGGTGACGTATCGGGACGTGTAGAAACCCGTCCCCTACGGCGATAAAGGAAACATTTCGTGTCCGCTGTGATTTTCAAACACAACCGATTATAACACCACTATGTAAAAACAAACAATGTAGGGAACGCTCTTGACCGTTCCGCCGGTTTACAGCCAACATCTGATTTTTCGGAACAGTCAAGACTGTTCCCTGCATTATAATTCAATCTATAAAATTCGGAATGGAACGACCGTTAATTCCGAATTAAAAATAAAATAAAAAAATAAAGGATGTTCTAAAATGTACAGACTCGGCATTGACCTCGGCGGCACAAACATTGTAGCCGGCGTAGTAGACAAAAAATACAAAATCGTTGCAAAGGCTTCCTGCAAAACTGCCGTTCCACGTCCCGAAAGCGAAATCTGCGACAGTATGGCAGAGGTTGCAAAGAAAGCCGTTGAAAAAGCAAAGCTCACTATGGACGACATTGAGTCCGTAGGTATCGGAGTTCCGGGTGCAGTTAACCCGAAAACAGGCGTAATTGAATACTCTGCAAACCTCTTTTTCCACAATTGGGAAGTTGTTGAGATGATGGAGGAAAGACTCGGCAAAAAGGTTCACATTGAGAACGACGCTAATGCGGCGGCTCTCGGCGAGTACCTTGCAGGCAGTGCAAAGGGTGCAAGAAATGCAGTTGCAATCACACTCGGCACAGGCGTAGGCGGCGGAATCATCGTTGACGGAAAAATCTACAGCGGCTCAAACTTTGCAGGTGCTGAGCTCGGTCATATGGTTATCGTAAAGGACGGCAAGGAATGTGCCTGCGGCAGACGTGGCTGTTGGGAAACATACGCTTCCGCAACAGGACTTATCAACCTTACAAAGCAGAAGATTCTTTCCGAAAAGCTTGAATTCAGCTATATGCTCAAGCTCTGCGACGGCGACATCAACAAGGTTAACGGCAGAACAGCGTTTGACGCAATGCGTGACGGCGACCCGACTGCAAAATCTGTTGTTGATGAGTACATAAGCTATCTTGCCTGCGGACTTGTAAACATAATCAACATTTTCCAGCCCGACGTTCTCTGTATCGGCGGCGGAATTTCAAACGAGGGTGAAAATCTCCTCGGACCGGTTCGTTCATACGTTGAGCGTGAACGCTACACAAAGCACAACGACAAGCAGACAGTCATTTGCAAATGCACGCTCGGCAACGACGCAGGCATTATCGGAGCGGCTTATTTGGACTGATTCCGTTGTAACACAATAAATCACCGCCTTGTACGCTTATACAAGGCGGTTTATTTGTATTAACCGCTTCTTTATATTGTGACGGTCAATACCACTAACTACATTATATTGTATAATAAAAATTGCGCTTTCAAGCCATAACAAAATTTTCTCTTTCCGAAATAAAATACTTGACGAAATTTGAAAACTACGGTATAATGCTATATTGCAAGGTTATATTTTGAAGGGAGGTTTTCACTTATGTTGAGAACATATCAGCCTAAGAAGCTCCACAGAAAAAAGGAGCACGGTTTCAGAAAGAGAATGGCTACAGCCAACGGTAAGAAAGTTTTAGCAAGAAGAAGAGCTAAAGGCAGAAAAAGGTTGTCTTATTAAGAAAAGAGACCACTTTATTCGGTGGTCTTTCTTTTTTAGAGTGCTCGACTGCCCGGTGGTGTAAAAATGAGTGAATATGTCACTTTGAAGGATAACAGGGATTTTTCCCGTCTGTACAAAAGGGGAAAATCCTTTGTAAGTCCTGTACTTGTAACTTATGTAATGAAAAATAAAAACAATAACCTGCGTTTCGGAATTACCACAGGCAAAAAGGTCGGCAAGGCTGTTAAACGTTCCAGAGCAAGGCGTGTTATCAGAGCAGCTTACTACGAACTCTATCCCGATTTAAAGCAGGGCTACGACTTTGTTTTTGTCGCAAGGGGCAAAACACCCTATGTTAAGTCGCAGACTGTTTTGGACGCTATGAAAAAACAATTGAAAGCGGCGAATGTTTTAGAATAATTATCAATTAAAAATTAACAATTTTCAATTGCGGTGGCGGATATCGCCGCAATATAAATAAATTCGGGAAACGAAGTTTTCATTTATTATAAGTTATCTCCTCGTCCTGAATTGTTAATTGTTCTTTCTTAATTGTAAATTTATTTAAGGTAAAAAATGAAAAAAATACTGATTGCTCTGATTAAATTCTATCAGGCCGCCATATCTCCGCACTTGGGTGCTAACTGCAAGTACACTCCCACCTGCTCTCAGTACGGAATCGAGGCTATTGAGCGCTTTGGCGCACTAAAGGGCTTTGCACTTACGCTCTGGCGTATTTTAAGATGCAACCCATTTTCAAAAGGCGGCTATGACCCTGTTCCCGAAAAAAGGACAGGCAGGAGAAATTAGCAACACGCATATTGTATTTGCTGTGATTGCACATTTTACTCAAAAGTGAGGTAACAATATGCAAATCTTCGGATTTCTCGGAAGCTTGCTGGGCTACATACTCTGGGGAGCTTTCTATATTCTCAAGGATTTCGGTCTTTCTATTATCGTATTTACGCTCATTGTAAAGCTTATTCTGTTTCCGTTTTCCGTTAAACAGCAGAAGACTATGGCAGGTACTGCAAGGCTTTCCAAAAAACAAAAGGAGCTTCAGGAAAAGTACGCCAACAACAGGCAGAAGCTTCAGGAGGAAACAAGCAAGCTCTACGAAAAAGAGGGCGTAAAGCCCGGCGGCGGCTGTCTTACAATGGCTATTCCTTTTCTTGTAATTTTAGGCATCTTCTACGCAGTTGCCTATCCGCTCACCAACACTCTTCACTTAAACAGTGAGGACGTTAGCAATGCGATTTCCTACATCAACACAATTCCCGGATATGCCGCAAGCGTAAATCCCACTTATCAGGAAATCAGCCTGCTTAAAGTTTTCCCCAACATTATGAATACCGAGGCTGTTCAGGGAATCTTCAATGCTCAGGAAATTTCTACAATTGAAATGTTCATCGGAGGCTTTAAGCCTTTCGGAGTAGATTTGCTTGCTATTCCGAATGAATTCGGTCTTTTCTCGTGGTATACTCTTTTCCCTGTATTCTGCTTTGTGTCAAATGTCGGCTCACAGCTTGTTATGACAAGAATAAACAAGAATCAGATGGGTCAGCAGCAGGGTTGTATGAAGATTATGCTTTTCGGTATGCCGTTGTTCTCCGCTTATATCGCATTTAACGTGCCTGCGGCAGTTGCATACTACTGGATTATTTCGGCTGTAATCAGCCTTGTTCAGTCAATTGTGCTCGGCAAGATTTTCAGTCCTGCTCAGCTCACCGCAAACTCAGAGGCAAGACACATTGCCGCTATGCTTGAAAACGAGGCAAAAATTCCTTACGTTTACGCACCGCACGAGCTTAAATCTGGCGAGGGTGCAAATTCAAAGAAGAAAAAGAAGAAATAATTTACAATATAATAGCAGCGAGCGGCGCCCTCGTCGCCCAAATATATTCAAACGAAATAAAGGTGAAAAATCGTGATAAAAGAAGTAATCGGCGTTGGTGAAACAGAGCTTGACGCTCTTAACGACGCAAAAAGACAGCTTGGTCTGAATGATACAGACGAGGTTGAATTTGAACTTATCCAGCGTGCCGAGAAAAAGAAATTCGGTCTTTTCGGCGGCGCACCTGCAAAGGTAAAGGTAACGCTTAAGGCTACTCCCGAAGACAAGGCTGAGGAATTCTTAAGAAATGTTCTCGACAAGATGAATCTTCAGAGCGTTGTAATTGAAAAGAAATTAATCGAAGGCGGCGTTGAATTCGACCTTTCGGGCGAGGACGTTGGATTTGTAATCGGCAGACGAGGCGAAACACTCGACTCTCTCCAGTACCTTACAAGCCTTGTTGCAAACCACGCAGACAGCGGCTATTTCAAGGTTACAATCAACACAGGCAACTACAGAGAAAAGAGAGAAAAAACTCTTGAAATTCTTGGCAGAAAGCTTGCTTTCAAGGCTGTCAAGACAGGCAGAAAGACAAACCTTGAGCCGATGAACCCCTATGAAAGAAGAATTATCCACACAGCCGTTCAGAAGGTAAACGGCGCAATTTCGTGGAGCGAGGGCGAGAACGCTAACCGTCACGTTGTTATCGGACCCGACCCCAAGGCTAAGAACAACTTCCACAAGGGCGGCTACAACAAAGGCAGAGGCGGCAGACGTCCGTACAGCTCAAACCGCAGTTACAACAATTCTGCTCCCGTTAATCCCGACAGAAAGCCCCTTAACGAGGGCGACGGCACAGGTCTTTACGGAAGAATTGACAAGTGAATTTAAAACGAAGGGCAGAGCAATCTGCCCTTGTTTTGTAATATTAACAGTGTTTTTACTGAACATAATCTGTAGGGAACGGTCTTGACCGTTCCGCTTATTTAAAACCAACTTATATACCTTTCGGAACGGTCAAGACCGTTTCCTACACTATATTATTAAAATATTGATTCGGAGATTTGCGTGTCGAGGCACTCAACAGACCTTTAATTCCGAATTACGTATTCCAAATTAAAAATGGTGAAATATGAACGAAAAAACAATTGCCGCTATCAGCACCGCACAGGGCGAGGGCGGAATCGGCGTTATCAGAATTTCGGGCGACAATGCTCTTGAAATTGCCGACAGAATTTTTAAAAATATAAACAACAAGAAAATCACCGAGATGAAGGGCTACACAGCCGCTTTTGGCAAAATTTGTCACAACGGCGAAGAAATTGACGAGGCTGTAGCGCTTGTTTTCCGTGCTCCGCACAGCTACACGGGCGAGGACGTTGTCGAGCTTTCGTGCCACGGCGGAATTTACCTGACAAGACAGGTACTGCGTGCCGCACTTTCGGCAGGCGCATATCCGGCGCAGGCTGGCGAGTTTACAAAGCGAGCATTTCTCAACGGCAAAATCGACTTAACCGAAGCCGAGGCAGTAATCGACTTAATCAGCGCAAAAAGCAAATCTGCCGCCAGAGCAGCTCTTTTTGTAAAGGACGGCGCACTTCGCAAGAAGATTGACGGTGTGAAAAATGATTTGCTCACGCTTGCATCTCACCTTTCCGCCTGGGCGGATTATCCTGAGGAGGATATTGCCGAGGTCACTGACGATATGATTTCCGATACCTGCAAAAATTCGATTTCAACTCTTGAAAAACTGCTTGCGAGCTACGACAGCGGTCAGGCGGTCAAGCAGGGAATAGATACGGTAATTGCAGGCAAGCCGAACGTCGGCAAAAGCACTCTTATGAATCTGCTTTCCGGTTGCGAAAAGAGCATTGTCACAGACATTCCCGGCACGACGAGAGATATTGTCGAGGACACTGTTCTTGTCGGCGACGTTATTCTCAGGCTGAGCGACACAGCTGGTTTGCGTGAAACCGAGGACGCTGTTGAAAAAATCGGCGTTGACCGAGCAAGAAAACGCCTTACACAATGCGGACTTTTGCTTGCGGTGTTTGACAACAGCCGAGAACTCGACGACGAGGACAAGGCTTTGCTTGACTCTGCAAAGGACGTTCCCTCAATTGCGATTATCAACAAGACAGATCTTCAACAAAAACTTGATATAAGCTATATTTCAGATAATATCAGCAATATAGTATATATTTCAGCAGTAAACGGTGAAGGACAAGAGGAACTTGTAAAAGCCGTTGAAGAAATTGCCGGAACTGCAAACTTAAATCCAAGTGATGGAATACTCTCAAATGAACGTCAGAGATTGGCGGTAGCTAATGCGCTGAATTCAGTCAGAGAAGCTGAAAACGCACTTTCAATGGGAATGACGTTTGATGCGGTTACCGTTTCACTTGAGGACGCAATTTCTGAGCTGTTGGAGCTTACAGGCGAAAAGACAAGCGACGAGGTAATAGATAGAGTATTCCACAACTTCTGCGTGGGTAAATGACGGTATCGCTAAACCGGCAGCCACACAGGGCGCCCCTACAGTATAAAAAATTATCGTTATATTTATTCCATAGAAGCGACCCAATGTGGTCTATCAAAATGTTTCAAATATTATTAATTCAGAATTACGCATTCCGAATTCTGAATTAATCATTGGAGTTGATTATATGACAACTTATTTTGCAGGAAATTACGACGTTGCCGTAATCGGCGCAGGTCACGCAGGCATTGAAGCCGCACTTGCGTCTGCACGGCTCGGATGTAAAACTGCGGTTTTTACTATAAATATGGACGCTGTCGGCAACTGTCCCTGCAATCCGTCAATCGGCGGAACTGCAAAGGGACACCTTGTGCGTGAGATTGACGCACTCGGCGGAGAAATGGGCAAGACTGCCGACGAATGTTTTTTGCAGTCACGTATGCTCAACCGAGGAAAAGGTCCTGCCGTTCATTCGCTCCGTGCGCAGATTGACAGGCGCAAATACTCCGACACGATGAAGCACAAACTTGAATTACAGGAAAATCTTGAACTGCGTCAGGCTGAAATTACCGACATACAAAGTTCTGAAAATGGCTACACTCTTACCACAAGAATGTTGGCTGTTTACGAGTGCAAGGCTGTCATAATTGCAACAGGCACATACCTCGGCGGACGAATCTTTGTTGGTGAAGTTTCCTACGAAAGCGGTCCCGACAGAATTTTCCCTGCAACCGAGCTTGGCAAAAGTCTGAAAAATCTCGGACTTCCGCTCCGCCGTTTCAAGACAGGCACGCCTGCAAGAGTTTTAAAAAGCTCCATTGACTTCTCGGAACTTGAAGTGCAGAAGGGTGACGAGCCCCCTCAGCCGTTTTCCTACGAAACCGAAAATCTCGGCGAAAACAAGGTTGACTGCCACATAAGCTGGACTAACGAAAATACAAAGCAGGTAATTCTTGAGAATATCCACCGTTCACCGCTCTACGCAGGCAGAATTGAGGGTGTAGGGCCTCGCTACTGTCCGAGCTTTGAGGACAAAATTATGCGTTTTAAGGACAAGCCCCGTCATCAACTTTTCATTGAGCCGTGCGGACTGAGCACAGAAGAAATGTATTTGCAGGGAATGAGCTCGTCACTCCCAGAAGAAGTACAGCTCAAATTCTACCACACAATCAAAGGTCTTGAGCACTGCGTGATTATGCGCCCTGCGTATGCAATTGAATATGACTGCGTCGACCCGCTTGCTATGAAAGCTACTCTTGAATTCAAGGATTTTCCGAATCTCTACGGTGCAGGACAGTTCAACGGAAGCTCGGGCTACGAGGAAGCCGCCGCACAGGGACTTGTTGCCGGAATCAACGCCGCATTAAAGGTGCTCGGCAGGGAGCAGGTCATTTTTACACGTGACAATTCCTATATAGGTACGCTCGTTGACGACCTTGTGACAAAGGGCGCAAATGAGCCTTACAGGATGATGACTTCACGCAGTGAATACAGGCTTGTGCTCCGTCAGGACAACGCCGACGAAAGGCTTACACCTCTCGGATATGAAATCGGACTTATCAGTGAGGAGCGTTACAACAAATTTCTGAAAAAGCAGGAGCAGAAGAAAGCTGAAATCAAACGACTGAAATCAACCGTAATTTCTCCGACTGAGGAAGTAAACAAAATACTTGTTTCACGTGAAACATCTGAAATTACAACAGGCGTTCGTCTGATTGACTTGCTCAAACGTCCACAGCTTGGCTACGAAGAACTCAAAGCTGTTGACACAGAAAGACCCTCACTTGACCCGAATATTTTTGAACAGGTTGAAATTGAAATAAAGTACGAGGGCTATATTCAGAAACAGCTTAAACAGGTTGAGCAGATGAGAAAGCTTGAAACAAAGCTCTTGCCAAAGGACTTTGACTATCGTGAAATCAAAGGCTTACGGCTTGAGGCGCAGGAAAAGCTGAATAAAATCAAGCCGTTAAACATAGGTCAGGCATCGAGAATTTCGGGCGTATCACCTGCCGACATCAGCGTTCTGCTGATTTGGCTTGCACAGAACAAGTGATTGGGTGACATAATGGACATTAAAGAAATTATAAAATCGGCAACTGCCGACTACAAAATTCAGCTCACGGACTTTCAGCTTGAACAGCTTGAACAGTATTTTAAATTATTGGTTGAATGGAACGAGAAAATCAATCTCACGGCAATCACAGACGAGCTGGGCGTTGCTGTAAAGCACTTTGCAGACAGTCTTGCGCTGTTCAACTGCGTTGAAATTCCCGAAAATTCGACTTTAATCGACGTCGGAACGGGTGCAGGCTTTCCGGGAATTGTGCTCAAGATTGCACGTCCCGATATAAAGCTCACATTGCTTGACAGTCTGCAAAAACGGCTGAATTTTTTAGATACCGTTTTATCGAAACTCTCGCTTGAAGCAACACTTATCCACAGCAGAGCAGAGGACGGAGGGCAAAACATAGATTTACGTGAAAGCTTTGATTTCGTTGTGTCCCGTGCAGTTGCAAGACTGAATGTGCTTGCGGAATACTGCCTGCCGTACACAAGGCTTAGCGGTAGCTTTATTGCCCTAAAAGGACCCGACGTTGAAAACGAAATATCAGACGGCAGAAAAGCAATTCAGACACTCGGAGGAAAAATTAAAAACATTCAATCATTCTCACTTGCACTTGACGGTGGAGAGAGGACAATTGTTGAAATAGAAAAGATTGCACCCACTCCAGAAAAATACCCGAGAAGCTACGGCAAAATAAAAGCCAAACCGTTATAATTTTGAGGACAGCACAACGCTGTCCTTTTCTGTTATTGGAATTCGACAATATTTTTAATAAATTACCATTTTTTACCAAAACAATATAAAAAAGTTGCTCACAAACCGACACACATCGCACAGGGAAAGTGTTATTATAATAGCACAGGGACAACCCCTGAAGGACAATGAGGACACGGGGCGATCAGGTTTGAATTTAATAATAAAAAATGAAAACAAAATCTCTGACATACCCATAATTAAAATCAGACCTAACAAAGCTCAACCCAGAAAGGTTTTCAATGAAGAGGACCTCAACGCTCTGTCGCAGTCAATCACAGAAAACGGTATTCTTCAACCCCTTACCGTCCGAAAGGTGAGTGCTACAGAATATGAGCTGATAGCCGGTGAAAGGCGGCTCCGTGCATCCGTAATGGCAGGACTTCGGAAAGTTCCCTGTATAGTAATCAAGTGCTCCGAAAAAGAGTCGGCAGTATATGCTCTCCTTGAAAATCTCCAACGAAGCGACCTCGGCATGTTCGAGGAAGCTCGTGGGATTTCAAGGCTGATACGCAGATACGGACTGACACAACAGGAGGCGGCTGTCAAGCTCGGCAAAACGCAGTCCACAATTGCAAACAAGCTCAGGCTGTTAAGGCTTACATACGAAGAGCAGGAGTGGATTGAGAACGCAGGGCTGAGCGAACGCCACGCAAGAGCGCTGTTAAAGCTCGGCGATGAAGGTGCAAGGCGAGAGGCTCTCTCGAAAATCATCTCCGAAAATCTAAATGTACAGCAATCAGAAAATCTTGTAAGTCTGATGCTAAATTCAAGCCCTAAAAACAACAAAAAGCAGGGCACAAGCAAAGCGGTGATAAAGGACGTCAGAATATTTGTAAACACAATAAACAAAGCTATTGATACAATGCGTCTTGCGGGAATAGACGCACAATCGGACAAAACCGATACAGACAATTTTATCGAATACACAATACGAATTCCCAAAAAGCAAATAACTGACGAAGAAAAAACTGCTTAATCAGGTGCATTATAAAGCACCTCATCAAATTACTTTCCAGTTGGATGCGAAAGCATCCGTTCCACTCATACCCATTTCCTTATCTAAACCCCTTGCGAAAAGCCGTACAGAAATGTACGGCTTTTTGCTTTATTATATATAAAAAATAATTTCGCAACTTGCTATTGCAATTTGCGATTATATTTAAGCAGTAAAATCAAGAATAATATTGAGGTTGACCTTCAGGGACACACAATTGACGGCAACGCAGATACCTTTTTTTGTAAGGTCTACGATAGAACCTGTTCCTTAAAGATTACAAGCAGTAACGATAAGGGTTGTATTAAAAATTCAAAATTTCACGCAGTACGCTTTCAAGAAGGCGAATTAACAATTGAAAACTGCATTTTTGAAAATTATAGTGCCGGTGCTGTTTCAGCCGGTTGCTATTCAAATACAAACATAAGAAATTGTCTTTTCAGAAATAAAAGCGGTTATTCAGGCGGTGCTATTGAATTAATGTATAATTTTAAAATCTCAGATTGTATATTTGAAAACAACAAAGCAAAGTGTTCAGGAGGAACTTTCTATGCAATAAGTAATAGTGACAGCGTAATTGAAAACTGCACCTTCAATAATAATACAGCCGAAGAAGAAGGCGGTGTTATAAGAATTGGCAGCAGCGAAATGGATAGTTATGCAGCCGGAAGAATCAAAAATTGCACATTTAACGGCAATTATACAAAAAAAGACCTCGGCGGAGTTTACCCTGGACAACTGTCAAGTACAAATCATTACTTCAGAAATGTAACCATTGAAAACAACAAATGCGGCAAAGAAGGCGGCGGAGCTTATGCAAACGCATCAGGCTTTAACACAGCAGACATCAGGCTTTTCGGCTGGAACAAAATCAGATACAATACAAATATATACGGCTCTTCATCAAATGCAATGATGATTAAGTCAGCCGCAAGAACAGTATTCAAGATTATGGACGATTTTGACCCGTATAATTCCGACATCAGAGGAACAACAAATTCTGATGGAAGCTGTATGGTATTCCTTAACACATCATCAAAGTATGTATACCGCTATTCTTACGGAATGCAGAGCGGAGCATTCAGAGCAGATTACGGCAAGCTCGAACAGAGTGGAAGCTGTGTTTACTGGTCAAAGTAATAGCAAGATATAATCCAAGCTGAATAACCAACAACAGAGTTCTCGATAATTTATCGGGAGCTTTGTTTATGTTAAACAGATGTTTCACGTGAAACAATTTATTAAAAAATAATCCTGCAACGTTTCACGTGAAACATTTTACTTGCTAAACAATTAAAAAATATCATTATTTTTCAAAATATGCTTTAAAACACATTATAAATATGCTATAATTTAAAAGTATTATCGATACACCATTAATTAAATTTTAAGGTGATTTTATTGGCAAAAATTATAGCAATATCAAACCAAAAGGGCGGTGTCGGCAAAACCACAACCGCCGTTAATCTTGCGGCCAGTCTTGGAGCGCAGGGCAAAAAAACTCTGCTTGTAGACGCTGACCCGCAGGGAAATGCAACAAGCGGTGTTGCAATCGACAAAAGCAAGGTAAAATATTCGACTTACGACATTCTCGTTGAGGGAGCTAAGGCTGAACAATGCGTACTCACAACGCCTTATGAAAATCTGCACATTCTTCCGTCAAGCCTTGATTTAGCGGCGGCAGAGCTTGAAATTGCAGAGAAAAGCCACCGTGAGGCACTTCTAAAAAACGCACTCCTGCCGATTAAGCAGTATTACGATTACATAATCATCGACTGTCCTCCGTCACTCGGACTGATTACCGCAAATGCGCTCACAGTTGCAGACACATTTTTAGTTCCGATTCAGTGCGAATATTACGCACTTGAAGGACTGTCACAGCTTATGAATACGGTAAGGCGAATCAAACGCCAGTACAACTATTCAATTGAGCTTGAGGGCGTTTTGCTGACAATGTATGACGGCAGACTCAATCTTACTCAGCAGGTTGTAAACGAAGTCAAAAAGTTCTTCCCAGGCAAGGTTTTCAAAACCGTCATTCCGAGGGGCGTAAGACTTTCCGAAGCACCGAGCTTTGGTATGCCCGTAATCTACTACGACAAATCCTGCAAGGGCAGTCAGTCATATATGGAAATGTCAAAGGAAATTATAGCAAAGGAGCGACACAATGGCTAAAAAATTAGGCGGACTCGGCAAAGGGCTGAACGCCATTTTTATAGAAAACGACAGCGAGGACAACAACGGAAGCGTAACGCTGAAAATTTCCGAAATTGAGCCGAACCGTTCTCAGCCGAGAAAAGAGTTTGACGAAAAAGCGCTCAGCGAGCTTGCGGAAAGCATTTCAAAGCACGGACTTCTTCAGCCGTTGCTTGTGCGTCCGTTGCCGCTCGGAGGATATCAGATTGTAGCAGGAGAACGACGTTACCGTGCGTGCCGTATGGCTGGAATTACGGAAGTACCGGTAATCATTCGAGAGCTCGGCGACACGGAAACAATGGAAATTGCGCTGATTGAAAACCTACAGCGTGAGGACTTAACCCCGATTGAAGAAGCACTCGGCTATCAGGTTTTGATTGAAGAGCACGGCTTTTCACAGGAAGAGGTTGCACAATCTGTAGGAAAGTCACGACCTGCAATTACAAATGCATTAAGACTATTAAAACTTCCGCAGAGTATTCTGGATTTGGTATCGGACGGAAAAATCTCGGCAGGTCACGCAAGAGCGTTGCTCACGCTTGAGGACGAAAAGCTTATGCAGGAGCTTGCAGAGGAGATAATCAAAAAGGATTTATCGGTTCGTCAGGTTGAAAAAATCTGCAAGCAAAAGCCAAAGCCCGAAAAAGAAGAAACACCGGAGAAAAAGCCGTCGTTCTACAGTATGGTAGAGCTTGCGCTCAACGAAAGTCTCGGCAGAAAAATCAAGGTTTCAAAGAACAAGGGCAAGCAGGGCGGAATTTTGCAGATTGAGTTTTATTCTGACGAGGAGTTAACGGAATTATCAAACAAACTTAAGTAACATCAACAGAGTAGGGAACGGTCTTGACCGTTCCGCTGATTTAAACCTACTTTTGATACTTTCGGAACGGTCTTGACCGTTCCCTGCATTAATTTGAATATTATCACTAAAGAACAACACAGAGGTTGTTTCCAATATAATTAACAAACACCATAAAATGAGGAGAAATAAAAATGATTGATATTAAATTTTTAAGGGAAAATCCCGACGCAGTAAAGGAAAATATAAAGAAAAAGTTTCAGGACAACAAGCTTGAGCTTGTTGACAAGGTAATTAAGCTTGACGCTGAAAGCCGTGCAGTCAAACAGCAAGCAGACGAGCTCCGCTCAAACCGTAACAAGATTTCAAAGCAAATCGGAGCACTTATGGCTCAGGGCAAAAAGGAAGAGGGAATGGCTCTCAAAGACGAGGTAACACGTCAGGCACAGCTCCTTGCAGAGCTTGAAGAAAAGGAAACAAAGCTTTCCGAGCAGGTTACCGAAATTATGATGCAGATTCCGCAGATGATTGATAAAAAAGTTCCGATTGGCAAGGACGACTCACAGAACGTTGAAATTGAGCGTTTCGGTGAGCCTGTAGTGCCCGACTACGAAATTCCGTACCATACCGACATTATGGAAAAGCTGAACGGAATTGACCTTGACTCTGCAAGAAAGGTTGCAGGCAACGGATTTTACTATCTTATGGGCGACATTGCAAGACTGCACAGCGCAGTAATTTCATATGCTCGTGACTTTATGATTGACAGAGGTTTTACCTACTGCGTACCTCCGTTTATGATTAGAAGCAACGTTGTAACAGGCGTTATGAGCTTTGCTGAAATGGACTCAATGATGTACAAGATTGAGGGAGAGGACCTTTATCTTATCGGCACAAGCGAGCATTCAATGATTGGTAAATTCATTGACACAATCAACAAAGAGGAGAATCTTCCTTACACTCTCACAAGCTACTCACCCTGTTTCAGAAAAGAAAAGGGCGCACACGGCATTGAGGAGAGAGGCGTTTACAGAATCCACCAGTTTGAAAAGCAGGAAATGATTGTTGTCTGCAAGCCAGAGGAAAGTGAAATGTGGTTTGACAAGCTCTGGCAGAACACAGTAGATTTGTTCCGTTCAACGGATATTCCCGTAAGAACTCTCGAATGTTGCTCAGGCGACCTTGCAGATTTAAAGGTTCGTTCACTCGACGTTGAGGCGTGGTCACCACG
>JBJEOX010000015.1:0-4240 GCA_051880935.1 Ruminococcus sp. | reverse complement strand
AAAACATACGCAGAATTTTCAAGACAGGGGCGTTTTCAAAGGTCGTTTTCCTGTCTGACAAAAAATCCCCCGGCAAAGTTTTGAAAATCTCCGAAGCAGGTGACATCTTTGGCACTTAAAATTTTAGGCGGACTTCTGCTTGTGCTGTCGGGATTTTTAGCTGGGTGGTTCTGCTCCAAAAAGCTTTTGATGCGAAAAGATTTCTATAAAAGATTTTTAAGCTTTGTATCAAACCTTTCAACTCAGCTACGCTACAGTACGTCCGATATTTTTACGCTTGTGTCACTTTCGGCAAACACATCGGGATTGGACTTCTTTGAAATAAGAGAAGAATCGGGAACTCCGTTTTACAAAGTATGGAGCGAAAGAGTGAGTGAAATTCCTGCAAAATTCGGACTGAAAAACAGCGACAGAACACTTTTGCTTGAATTCGGCGAACAGCTCGGCAAAACCGACGTTGACGGTCAGCTTAAACACCTTGAGCTGTATGAGGCGTTGTTCAAAAAACAGCTGACGGACGCAGAAAACGAGATAAACAGAAAATCAAAGCTATACAAAACGATGGGCTTTTTTGTCGGAACGGCAGCGGCTCTGATGATTATATAAGAGGTAAAAATGGACGTTGAGCTTATTTTCAAAATTGCGGCAGTCGGAATAATTGTTGCGGTGCTTACTCAGCTTTTAATACGCAGCGGACGTGAGGAACAGGCAATGCTTACTTCACTTGCAGGGCTTATTGTGGTGCTTACGCTCATAATAACCCAGATAAGCTCGCTGTTTTCAACAATAAAACAGCTTTTTGGATTTTAAATGAATATACTTTCAGTTTGTGTGCTTGCCGTAGTCACCGTAATCATAATGGTAATGCTCAAGCCAAAAAACGGTGAAATCGCTTTAATGCTCGGACTTGCCTGCTCGGTGCTTGTTCTTTTTTCGGTATTGTCGCAGGTTTCGGGCGTGATAGAAACAATAAACAGCATAATAGCCGCCTCGCAAATCAGTACAAGCTACGTAGTGATTCTGCTTAAGGTAATCGGAATTTGTCTTGTAACCGAGTTTGCGGTAAACACCTGCAAGGACGCAGGAAGTCAGTCGCTTGCAAACAATGTGTCGCTTGCAGGAAAAATTATGGTGACGATAACCTCACTGCCGCTTTATTCCGATATTTTAAACACCGTTTTGTCGCTTGTATCGTAAACTAATTTGACAACCTCGTTTATGGAGGAATGACGTGAAAAAATTTATAGTTGTAACAATAACCGCTGTCGTTTTTATCTGCCTGTCGGTTTTTCCAGCGGCGGCTGAGGAAAACTCAATGCTTTACGACCTTTCGGGAGTATATGACAGCCTGTCGGATGATGCAAAGCAGAGTCTTGAAAACATAGGTGCGGCAAGTGCAGATCCGAACAGTCTGTCGCAAATTTCGTTTTCTTCAATAGTCCGCGAAATAGCTAATATGGCATCTGAGAATATTTCTTCACCGCTTAAGGGACTTATAAACATTTCCGCACTTTTACTGCTCTGCTCAATTCTCACCGCCTACAAGGGTTCGCTTTCAAATGACATTTCAAATACAATCAATATTGTTTCAACACTCTGCATAACTTGTGCAATTGTAATGCCTGCGATAAACGTAATCAAAAGCACCGCAGGCGTTATTGAAACTGCGTCAAACATTATGCTTGCCTATCTGCCTGTTATGCTCACGATTATGGTGTCGTCGGGACGAGCCGTCAGCGGTGCAAGCTACTATTCGATGATGCTTGCAGCAGGCGAGGGAGTGGGACAGCTTTCTTCAAAAATCATCGTTCCGCTGCTCAATATGTTCCTCGGAATCAGCGTGACTTCAAGCGTATCGCCCGACATAAATCTGTCGGGCTTTGTAAACCTGATTTCAAAGACAATCAAATGGCTCTTGAGCTTTGCAATGATGATTTTTTCTGCACTTCTGTCGTTTAAGCAGATTATCACAACATCGCTTGACGACGTAACCTCACGGGCGGTAAGATTTTCTCTAAACTCGTTTATCCCGATTGTCGGCTCCGCTTTGTCGGACGCATACAAGACAGTTCAGGGCAGTATAACTCTGCTTAAATCGGGAGTTGGAGTATTTGTTATAATCTCAATCGCAGTAGTATTTCTTCCTGTGATTTTGCAGAGCCTTATGTGGATAGTAACACTCTGGCTCGGAAAGTCAACCGCCGAGGTGCTCAATCTTCCTCAGTGTGCAAAGCTCCTTGAAAGCGTGGCAACTGTTTTTTCAACCTTGCTTGCAATTATCCTCTGCATTATGGCTGTTTACATAATCTCAACGGCAATAATTCTGATAGCGGGCGGTGGTGCAGGATGAACGAATTACTCGCCGTCACCTCGGCAATCTGTGCATCTGCTCTGATTTGTACGCTCGTTTCAAACTTCGTCACCGACGGCAGTACAAAGAAGATTGTCAGCCTTGTCCTCGGTGCTTTTATAATCTGCTCAATGATTGTGCCGATTAAGAACGCAGTAAACGGCTTTAATGAAGAAATTGCAGAAACTGACATTTCCGACTCGGCTGTTTCAACCGACGACGAAGCCTACAGCAGAGAAATTTTAAAGCAGACTAGAAATAACCTTGAATCAGCACTGAGGGATTTGCTTTTGCAAAACGGCGTTGAAATCAACTCCTGCGAAATAATTTTAGCTTTGACTGATGATAATAGCATAATCATCTCGTTGGTCAGCATATATATAAGCAAAGAGTACACGCAGTACACCGATTTGATTAGTGAAATAACATTTCAGAATTTTTCGGTACAGCCGAATATAATAACGGAGTGAAAAATGGACGAAAGCAAAACAGTCGGACGGGTAAAAAAGCTGTTTGACAGTGACAAAATGCGAAGGATAATTATTATCGCAGGAATAGCGGGAATTGCGCTTATTTTCCTTTCAAACTACATAGACATAGGAAATTCTACAGATAAAAAAGCAGAGGAGGAATTTTCGGTAACAACATACAGTACGCAGATTGAAAATGACCTTCAGTCCGTTATCTCACACATTGAGGGTGCAGGAAAAACAGAGGTGCTGCTGACAATGGAAAACAGCGTTGAGTATGTTTACCTTGACGACAGCACAACAAAGACAAAGGAAATCGAGCCGATTATCAGAGGAGTGCTCGTTGTTTGTGAAGGCGGTGACTCGCCTGTCGTAGTCGAGCGGATAACCGAGGCGGTTACAAAATCGCTTGACATATCGGCGGCAAAAGTATGTATTACAAAATTATCAGAATAAAGGTCGGTAGTATTATGAAATTTCAGAAAAAATATATTGTTCTTGCAACGCTTGTGCTGGCACTCGGAACGGCAGTTTACGTAAACTGGCAGTTTGCAGGGGCAAAAGCAAACACAACCTCAAAGGAGCTTGGTGCGGCGTCATACGTAAATGCAACGGTGTCGAATTCAACCTCTGACGAAGCGGTACAGACCTCGGCTTTGTCAAAGGAGCAGAAAAACTATTTTGCCACCGAGCGCACAAAACGTCAGGCAACGCAGGATAAGGTGATTGATGAGGCAAAGGAAACGCTTGACCTTGAAAACGTAAGCGAAAGCGAAATGACCGAGGCGCAGAAAAACGTTGAAAAGCTGCTTAAAACCTACACCATTCAGGACAGCATTGAGAGTATAATCAAGGCAAAGGGTTTTTCGGAATGTCTTTGCTACATAAGCGACGAGGGAGTGACGGTTATCGTGCCCGACTCCGAGCTTAACGACACCTCGGCTCTTGTAATTGATGACGCAGTAACTTCTCATTACGACGTAAGCTATGAGGATATTTCAATAGTCGGAGCATAAAATTAATTAATAAAGCAACAGGCAGCTTCTAAGCGTTTGACTTTGAAACTGCCTGTTTTGTGTTTAGCAAATTAAATATCAGTTATTTTAATGTGACGTCATAGCCTGCAAGGCATTTCTGCAACAGCGTTACGTCGAGAATTGATACAACGCCGTCACCGTTGAGGTCGCAGCAGAAAAATCTTTTGTATAGCTTATACCTTTAATATATACGTTAAATTGATGTTGTCAACAGCCCGATTTGTTTATTATATCAAGCTTATAAATTCTTTTTACTAATATTAAGGAACCGCTGAATAAATCACGCTGAAAGCTGTTTGCACATCTTGCTTGCATATTTTCCGCCGGCTTGCCCCAAAAATCCTCGTAATGCGTCAGCATTACTGCGGTTTATTTGTGCAACC
>JBJEOX010000014.1:0-4250 GCA_051880935.1 Ruminococcus sp. | reverse complement strand
TTCTGCCTGAGGCAGTCTTAAATATACAGGCATAAGCTCATCTGCTGTTAATGTTTCACCGTTTTTAATTTTTTCAAAGGCTGCATACGCAACAGATGATGCAGTCTGAATTCGGTTATTAAACGGCGCAAGCATAACATTTTCAAGCTCTGAATCTAAAAACTCACTGCACAAAACCGCTCCGTCACCAACGAGAACAACCTTTTCGCTGATATTCTGAAGTTCAAGCTTTAAGTCAGTAAGTGAAAGTGCTCTGTCGTCTGTCATTCTTGTAACAGAACATCCGCTGACTCTGAATAAAGCATTATACACCTGTGAACAGCGAGCATCCATTACCGAGCATACAACACAGCCATTATCAAGCATATTATACGCCATACTCTCAAGTGTAGAAACTGAAATACAGGGTAAATTCTTTGGAAACGCTATTCCTTTTACAGCGGCTACGCCAATTCTTACTCCGGTAAAAGAACCGGGACCTGAGTTCACGGCTACTGCGTCAATCTCGTTAACAGACAAGCCTGTGTTTTTTAGCAGTTCGTCAATCATAGGTATTAACGTCTGACTGTGCGTAAGCGCAGTATTTATTGAGAACTCACCGATAAGCTTGTTTTCTTCAGCAACGGCAACCGAAGCCGCCGTTGCCGAAGTATCAACAGCAAGTATTTTCACTGTATATCAACACCTTCAATCTCAAAAGTTCTTTCATCATCAAATCTACCCTTTGAGATATTTATTCTTATTGCATTTTCGGGCAACGCACCCTCAATATTTTCGCTCCACTCGATAATGAGTACTCCGTTATCAAGGTAGTCAAAAAATCCCGTTGAATACAAATCCTCCCACGAGGTTACTCTGTACATATCGAAGTGATAGATATTGTATTTTCCGTGATACTCATTGACAAGGGCAAAAGTCGGACTGGAAACGCCGTCGTATACACCAAGGCCTCTGCAAAGTCCTCTTGTAAAAGCAGTTTTTCCCATTCCGAGCCCGCCGAAAAGAGCAATTACTTCGTTGCCTGAAAGCTTTTCTGCAACTAATTCACCGATTTTTTCTGTGTCTTCGGTCGACTTTGAAATTATTTTATTCATATCAGAAAAGACCGACAATTTTTCCATCGCTGTCAACGTCAATGCTGTGAGCGGCAGGAACCTTCGGAAGTCCGGGCATCGTCATTATATCACCTGTGTAGGCAACGACAAAGCCTGCTCCGTTTGAAAGAGTAACATTTCTTACGGTGATTTCAAAGTCTTTCGGTGCACCGAGTAAGGCAGGGTTATCGGACAGTGAATACTGCGTTTTTGCAATACAAACGGGAAGCTTGTCTGCTCCGAGAGCCTCAACCTCTTTTATTGCCTTTTCTGCGGCGGTTGTGTAATTAACCTTGCTTGCACCGTAAATTGTAGTTGCAATTTTTTCAATCTTCTCCTTGACTGTAAGGTCAAGCGAGTAAATCGGAGCAAAATCTGACGGCTTTTCGCAAGCCTCAACTACCTTTTTGGCAAGCTCAATACCGCCTTCGCCGCCTTTTCCGAATACTTCGGAAAGTGCAAAGTCAGCTCCGTTTTCACGGCAATAGCTTTCGATATATTCAAGCTCTTCCTTGCTGTCTGTACCGAAACGGTTAATTGCAACGATTACCGGTACGTTGTATTTGCGCATATTTTCAATATGAACACCGAGATTTACAATACCATTTTTGAGAGCGTCAAGGTTTTCATTTGAAACCTCTGATTTGGGAACTCCACCGTTGTATTTAAGTGCACGGCAGGTAGCTACAATTACGATTGCTGACGGTGAAAGACCGGCATAGCGGCACTTGATATCAAGGAACTTTTCAGCACCGAGGTCAGAACCGAAGCCTGCCTCAGTTATGCAGTAATCGGCAAGCTTTAATGCAAGCTTTGTAGCTCTTACGCTGTTACATCCGTGTGCGATATTTGCAAAAGGTCCGCCGTGCATTATTGCAGGTGTACCCTCGAGAGTCTGAACAAGATTAGGCTTGATTGCGTCTTTTAAAAGCGCAGTCATAGCTCCGTCAGCTTTTAAATCCTTTGCATAAACAGGCTCACCCGAATATGTGTAGGCAACAAGTATTTTACCGAGGCGCTGTTTTAAATCATCAATATCATTTGCAAGGCAGAGAATTGCCATTACCTCTGATGCAACAGTGATGATAAAATGGTCCTCTCTGGGGATTCCGTTTACCTTTCCGCCAAGACCTACTACAATATTTCTCAGAGCACGATCGTTCATATCAAGGCAACGCTTAATTAAAATTCTTCTTGGGTCAATGTTAAGAGCATTTCCCTGCTGCATATGGTTGTCAAGCATCGCACAGCAAAGGTTATTTGCCGCAGTAATTGCGTGCATATCACCGGTAAAGTGAAGATTTATGTCCTCCATTGGAAGAACCTGTGCGTATCCGCCGCCTGCGGCACCGCCCTTGATTCCGAAAACAGGACCGAGCGACGGCTCACGGAGAGCAATTATTGCATTCTTTCCGATTTTAGCCATAGCCTGTCCGAGACCTGCTGTTGTGGTTGTTTTACCCTCGCCGGCAGGAGTAGGATTGATTGCAGTTACAAGGATAAGTTTTCCATCAGGGTTATTCTGTACCCTGTTTGCAAGCTCATCAGAAAGCTTTGCTTTGTATTTGCCGTAAAATTCGAGTTCGTCTTCCGAAATTCCGATTTTTGCGGCAACTTCTTTGATTGGCAGGAGTTTCGCCTGCTGAGCTATTTCAATATCCGATAACATTTTGAGTGCACCTCCACACATTAATAATTATATTATATCAAACAGTGCTGATTTATTATTCCAATTTGAAAATATACTTGATATTGACATTATAATTTAATATAATAATTACTATCATTATTATATTTCAGTTTACATTGAGGCGTTTGGTTTGAATAAATTTACAAATTCGGTTGGTGATTACCTTAAAAGGACAGATTTTATTCTTTGGTTACTCACCTTTGCCGCAGTAATTTACAGTCTTTTGTTGATTTCAAGTATGCAGCGTTCGGGAGATTACAATTATCTCAGAACTCAGCTTGCGGCAGTAATTGCAGGCATTATATCTGCCGTTATCATCTCAATTGCAGATTACAGATATTTAGTACGAAAGTGGTACTTCTCGGCAATAATAGCCGCTGTTCTTGCCGCACTTGTGTTTTTATTCGGAATCCGGGTTGCAGGAACTGACGATACGGCTTGGATTGAGCTTCCGGGAGGATTTACAATTCAACCCTCGGAATTTATCAAAATATGCTTTATCATTACGTTTTCAAAGCACCTTTCTTATCTCAAAGAAAAGGGATTAATTGAAAACCCTCTTGGTGTTCTTACGCTTGTTTTGCACGCCGAACTTCCTATGGCTGTGATTCATCTTCAGGGTGATGACGGTACGGTATTGATTTTCGGATTCATTTTTCTTGTTATGTGCTTTACGGCAGGTGTTCAACTCAGGTACTTTGCAATACTCGGCTGTCTGCTCTTGGTTGGAATACCGCTTATCTGGAACTTTTTTATGAATGATGAGCACCGCAACAGAATTATTGCTTTGTTTGATATTGACGGTAATGCAATGACAAACTACGGGTGGCAACAATATCAGGGAAAGGTATCTATTGCAAGCGGAGAAATTACAGGCAGTGGACTATATAACGGCTCACGAGTTGAATACGGAATTGTTCCCGAACAGGAAAATGACTTTATCTTTACCGTTGCAGGTGAAGAACTCGGTTTTATCGGATGTATGCTGTTGCTTTTGATTCTTTTCGGAATAATTATTAAGGTTATTCTAAATGCAAAGATTTCAAATGATTTACAAGGAAGATATATCTGCTCAGGTGTATTTGCAACAATTTGTGCTCAGAGTATAATTAACATTGGAATGACTCTTGGATTTTTTCCTGTTGTAGGTATTACTTTGCCGTTGTTCAGTTCGGGAGGTTCTTCTGCATTGAGCACGCTGATTTGTCTTGGACTTGTTCAAAGCGTAAGGAATCACAACTTCGACGATATGGATACTGCAAGTGTTCGCAGAGGCAGTCAAAGCAGAATTAAAATATAAAATAAATACACAATACAAAAAAATAAAATAGCTGTCAGGCAACAAATTTATGTTTATTGCCCGACAGCTATTATCTATTCAGAAATTTCCGGTGATATTTTAATTTATATGGTATAGGTGTATAATATTCTTGTTGGTTATATATGTTTTTCACAACTTAATTATA
>JBJEOX010000013.1:0-4273 GCA_051880935.1 Ruminococcus sp. | reverse complement strand
CTGCGGCTACGGCAACACCTGCGACGCCCACCACGTAACTGCTCCCGACCCCGAGGGTGCAGGACTTGCAAGAGCAATTGAAATTGCGTTCAAGGAGGCAAACGTCCCTGACGACGCAGAAATCTATATCAACGCACACGGCACAAGCACACACCTGAATGATTTAACAGAAACAATGGCTATCAAAACCGCTCTCGGTCAGAAGGCTTATGACGCTAACATCAGCTCTACGAAGTCAATGACAGGTCATATGCTCGGCGCAACCGGCGCAGTAGAGGCTATTGCCGCAATCAAGGCTCTTGACGAGGGCATTATTCCCCCGACAATCAACCTTGACGAGCCTGACGAGGAGCTTGACCTCAACTACACTCCCAACAAGGCTGTTAAGCGCAATGTAAACGTTGCGGCTTCAACAAACCTCGGCTTCGGCGGTCACGACGCTTGCGTTGTATTCAAAAAGATTTAATGTGAAAGGGATAGCTTATGTATAACTTAGATGAAATAAAAGAATTTATTAATCTTCTTGAAGATTCCTCACTCTCTGTTTTTGAAATCCAGAAAGAGGACGGCTCGAAAATCCGTCTTGAAAAGGCTCAGCCTGCTCAGCAGATTGTAAATACAATCCCTGTTGCCAACGGCGTTGCGGCTCCCGCACCCGTTGCACCTGCTACTGTTGAGTCAGCTCCTGCCGCTCCTGCGGCACCCGTTGCCGACAGCTCAAAGACAATTGACGCTCCCATCGTAGGTGTTTTCTATGCCGCTTCCGCTCCCGGAAAGGCTCCCTATGTAAGCGCAGGCAAAAAGGTCAGGAAGGGCGACGTTGTCTGCATTATCGAGGCTATGAAGTGTATGAATGAAATTCAGGCTGAAGAGGACGGAGAAATCGTTGAAGTTCTCGTAAAGGACGGCGAGCTTGTAGAATACGGTCAGCCGCTGTTTAAAATCAACTAATAAAAGGAAATATAGCTATGCTTAATCAGGAAGAAATCAAAAAAATCCTCCCTCACCGTGACAATATGCTCCTCGTTGAAGAGGCTGAAAGCGTAGATAAAAACACGGCAAAGGGCAGATATACAATCAAAGGCGACGAATTCTTTTTGCAGGGACATTTCCCCGGCAACCCTGTTGTTCCGGGCGTAATCCTCTGCGAAATGATGGGTCAGGCAAGCTGTTGCCTGCTTGCAGACAAGGTTAAAAACTGCACGCCTTATTTTACAAAGATGAACAACGTAAAATTCAAAAATCCCGTTAAGCCGGGCGATACCCTTGAGAGCGTATGCACATTGACAAAGAGCAGAGGTGCATTTTACTTCATTGACGCAAAGGGTTATGTTGACGGCAAGCTGTGCGTAAGCGCCGAGCTGTCGTTTGCTCTTGTTGAGAATAAGTAATTTTAAAAAGTGTTTATGCTTTCATCTGTATGGAACGACCCCTGTGTCGTTCCTGAATGAAATTCAGCTAACCTTATAGGAACGACACAGGGGTCGTTCCCTACATTTGATTAGGTATTATACTAACAGAAGATTTAAGGGATAGTTTTCCTGTAATTAGTATTTACTGTAATAAAATTGGAAGTGAAAAGATGTTTTCTAAAATTCTGATTGCCAACCGTGGAGAAATTGCGGTTAGAATTATCCGTGCCTGCCGTGAAATGGGCATTTCAACGGTTGCAATATATTCCGAGGCTGACAAGGACGCAATGCACGTTCAGCTTGCCGACGAAAGCTATTGCGTAGGCGGAAACAGAGTAGCTGACAGCTACCTCAATATGCCCGCAATCCTCACCGTAGCTGTTGAAAGCGGTGCACAGGCTATTCACCCCGGTTACGGACTTCTGTCCGAAAATGCAAAGTTTGTTTCGCTCTGCGAGCAGTGCAATATCAACTTCATAGGTCCTACCTCTGATATGATTAAGCTCCTCGGCGACAAGGACAATGCTCGTAAAACAATGCGTGCCGCAGGCGTTCCCGTAACTCCCGGCTGCGATATCGTTGAAAACGTAGAGCAGGCTGTTGAAGAAGCAAAGAAAATCGGCTTTCCTCTGCTAATCAAGGCTCGTTCGGGCGGCGGCGGAAAGGGAATACGCAAGGTTGACTCAATCGAGCAGTTTGAGGAGGCTTTTCTCTCTGCGTCTGCCGAGGCACAGGCGGCTTTCGGCGACGGTGCCTGCTACATAGAAAAGTTCATTCATCCCGTAAAGCACATTGAAATGCAGCTTCTCTGCGACAAGTACGGCAACACAATCTGTCTTGGCGAAAGAGAGTGCTCAGTTCAGCGCAAGAACCAGAAGATGATTGAAGAAAGCCCCAGCCCTGCGCTTGACGAAAAGACACGTAAGGAAATGATGATTGCCGCAGTCAAGGCGGCAAAGGCAGTTAACTATGTAAACGCCGGTACGGTTGAATTTCTGCTTGACAGGAACAACAACTTCTACTTTATGGAAATGAACACCCGTTTGCAGGTTGAACACGGCGTAACCGAAATGGTGACGGGACTTGACATAGTTCAGTGGCAAATCAGAATTGCCGCAGGCGCAAAGCTTTCACGCACACAGGACAGCATTTTCACTCACGGCAACGTAATCGAGTGCAGAATCAACGCCGAAAATCCCGACAAGGGTTTCCGTCCGAGCTGCGGAAGAATCAAAAGACTGCACATTCCGGGCGGCTCATTTGTGCGCTTTGATACTGCAATTTTACAGGATTACTTTGTTCCGCCTTACTACGATTCAATGATAGGCAAGCTGATTGTTCAGGCAAGAAGCCGTTCGGAGGCTATCAGAAAAATGAAGATGGCTCTGTCCGAGCTTGTTATTGAGGGCGTTGACATAAACCGTGATTTGCTTGCCGAAATTTTATCGGACGAGCAGTTTGTAAGCGGCGAATACACAACCGATTTTATGGTGGATTTTGAAAAACGCCGCAACAGTAAATAATCTGATTTATTCAACTTAATGTAACAACTGAAAACCGAAGGGTTATGGAGTTATTATGGATTTATTTTCTTTCAGAAAACCGAAAAATGAGCTTGAGTCGCTTCCCGATGAACAGCAGAATGTGCCGTTTATCCCCGATGAAATGTGGATAAAATGCCCCAAGTGCAACACAATGCTTCTCACTACCGATATGGAGGAGAATCTGCACGTCTGCACTAAGTGCGACCACCATTTCAGAATGAATGCAAAGCAGAGAATTTCAATGTTTGCCGACGGTGACAGCTTTGTTGAGCACGACGCAGATATGGAGAGTAAGAATATTCTTGATTTTCCGGGCTATGACGCAAAGCTTGAAAAGGCGAGAACAAAGGGAAGCAAGGAGTCTGTAATCTGCGGCGAATGTAAAATCGGCGGAATCAACAATGTCCTCTGTGCAATGGACCCTGATTTTATGATGGGCAGTATGGGAACGGTTACCGGCGAGAAAATCACCCGTGCGTTTGAGTATGCAACAGAAAATAATCTGCCGGTTGTAGTTTGCACAGCCGCAGGCGGCGCAAGAATGCAGGAGGGTATTTTGTCCCTTATGCAGATGGCAAAAACCTCGGGCGCAGTAAAACGCCACAGCGACGCAGGACTTCTCTATATCACAGTTCTCACAGACCCGACAACAGGCGGCGTTACTGCTTCCTTTGCAATGGAGGGCGACATAATTCTTGCAGAGCCTGACACGCTCGTTGCGTTTGCAGGACCGAGAGTTATTGAACAGACAATCCGTCAGAAACTGCCCAAGGACTTCCAGACCTCTGAGTTTGTTTTACAGAAAGGCTTTATAGATGCGGTTGTCAGCAGGAATAATCTGAAAGATACGGTAGTAAAATTACTGAAGATTCACGGATACGGTGTTGAGGAGGCAGAGTAATGACAGCATATGAAAAGGTTATGGCGGCGAGAGATTCCGGCAAGCTTACTGCTGTAGATTACATCGCCAATATGTTCGGCGACAGCTTTATCGAGCTTCACGGCGACCGCAGATTTGCCGATGACAAGGCTGTTGTTTCGGGACTTGCAAAGCTCTACGATATGCCCGTTACGGTAATCGGACTTGAAAAGGGCAGAAACACCAAGGAGCGTATGGAACGCAACTTCGGACAGGCTCATCCCGAGGGCTACCGCAAGGCTTTAAGACTTATGAAACAGGCTGAAAAGTTCCGCCGTCCCGTGCTTTGCCTTGTTGACACAAGCGGCGCATTCTGCGGAATCGGCGCAGAGGAGCGTGGACAGGGACAGGCTATTGCCGAAAATCTTATGGAAATGATGGCTCTTAAAACTCCTGTT
>JBJEOX010000012.1:0-4282 GCA_051880935.1 Ruminococcus sp. | reverse complement strand
GGTTGGATGACAGACGATGGCGTTAAGCTTTTTGTATATGACAACAGCACAGGTGAAAGCTACTCTCTTGAGAAAGACGTGAATGCTTATCCAAATGTGTATACAGCAGAGGTTCCTGCAACTATGACATCATGCTTTGTTTATCGCTATCTTTCACCCGTTTTTGAAACTCCCGTAGCAGGCGATTCAGGTAATGTTTACAACTGCTGGTCTGCAACGGTTTCAAGGGAAAATTACTGTGTAACTCTCAGTAATGACGAGCAGGTATCTGTTGGTCCGTATGTTCCGGAAGAAAAACCCGCATTTAAGCTTTCAAGAGTTTATTTCGACAACTCAAAGACAATGTGGTCAGAAGTTTACATTTACGGATGGTCTGAAAGCGGTCTCGGACAAAAAGCAGTACTAATGAAAAATATTCAGGGAACAAATATCTGGTACTATGATTTTGCAACTCCTCTTTCACCCGGCGCAAAATGCTTCCTTTTTAAGGATACAAAAAATACTTGGAATATGCAGACTGAAGATATGATAGTCGTTGACGGAATGAACTGCTTCGTTGCAAACGCAGGAAGCAAAGCAGGTGGCTCATGGTATTATTATTCTGAGTAATAATTTACTGAGCTAACTCAATTTTCCCCGAACATACTTGATATGTTCGGGGATTTTTGTATCTTTTTATGGCGTGTTACTTGAAAAATATGGCAATTTGTGGTAATATATTATTACTTAATTAACGTTATTTCAAATATAAATAAAAAACGAAATGAGAGTATTTATGGGTTTAGAAAGAATTTATTTTGAGCTTAAAAAAAGAGAAGATGATGAATATTATATTGAGCTTGCTAAAAACGATGTGTTATTTATTCCTGTCATAACCGATATTATGATAAATGCCAAAAATTCAATGAACATCTGGGCGCAAATGTTGCTTGAGAAAATAAGTGAAGAAAATCCTATGATTGTTTATCCATACATAGGATATATTTCCCGGGTAATTGATAAGGAAACAATTTTTAATAGTTGGAATGTCTGGAAAATAATCACAAACCTACTTGTTTGTGATTATCAGAACTACTGGGAAAAGCTAAAGAATAAATACTACACCTCACTTAAGTCCGAGCGTATTGCCGAGTTTTCAATTGCCTGCGAGTGTGCCTGCAAAATAATTTCAGCAAAGCCCGATGAAGAAAAGCCGATTACAGAAATACTAAAAGATATGGACAACAGAAGCTTTTACATCAACGGAAACATTTCTCCTAAATCAAATGAAGTCGCAAAGAATAAGGCTCACGAGGTGCTCAATATATTGAGTTCTGACAAAGAAAATCCGACTGACATTCTAAATTAATCTTTTAGCCGGTTTTATAGAATTTCTACTGCGTCAATATAAAATATCGGTTTTCAGGTTGTTCAGTATCTCAAAAGCAGAAATCCTGACGGTAATTTATTTCACATTTCTTTAGATTATTTTTATTGAATAAGTTTTCAGCATAAAATAATGGCTGCAACAGTTTAATTTCTGTTACAGCCGATTTATATTAAGACAAAGGAGTAAAGCGGTTGACCGTTCTGCCGTTATGTTCAACAACGTCAATAAACATATCATAAGGTCTTGCCCATAGTGTTTCCTTTCCGTCAACACTCATATATATTACCAGCTTTTCACCTGTTTCACTGTGCTTTGAAACTCCCAGCACTTCATATTCGGTGCCCTTAAAGTGGCGATATCTTCCTTTTTTAACATTTTTTAGCTTTTTAGCAGTTTTTTCAGTTTTTGCCTGAACATTCGCAGGAGCAGTTTTCACTTCGCATTCTGCTTCAAAGTTCACCTTAAAGCTTCCGTCGTTAACGACAAGAATTTTTGACGAATAAGGCTTCATTGAAAGCTCGAAGTAACCGTTAACATCAATAACCTCGTTATCATTCAGAACATCAGTCAGCTTTGCGTTACAGCCTGTGTCGAAGGCAATTTTTTCATCACGGTCTGTGAGATTGAACGCAACAAATACAGTCTGATTGTCAGTAAATCTCTTAAAAACCAGTTTTTCATTCATAATGTTTACATTTTCGAATTTACCGTACTTAAGAGCATCAAGTGCAAGTCTGACTTTACCGAGCTTTATAATGTGATTGAGCAAATTATAATTTGCATTTTCAACATTATTCAAGTCGAGGCAGGGACGGAGCTCATAGTCGCTGAATTGTGTACGCTTGCCTTCAATCCCGTATTCACTGCCGTAGTAAATTGACGGAACACCAGGCATTGTGTACATAAGCGTATAGACATTTTCAAGGTGCTTTTTGTCTTTCAGGTCGCTTGCAATTCTGTTTACGTCGTGGTTGTCCACGAAATTGTAGGTGTAAATGTTGCGGTAAATTCCGCCGTTGCCGAATTGCCTGTTGAGCGAGTGAGCAATTTCAAAGTAATTGTGGTCATTGTGGCTTGAATAAATGCCCTTGTAGCATTCGTAGTTTGTAACTGAGTCAAGCAATCCGTCATTTGCCCATCTGTTGTAGTCGCCGTGCGTGATTTCGCCGTAGAGCCAGAAGTCGGATTTCTTGGACTTGCAAACATTGCGAAGCTTTTTGAAAAATTCAAGGTCAATGCAGTCTGCGGCGTCAAGTCTTAAACCGTTAATGTCAAACTCGTCAATCCAGAATTTAACCGAATCGAGCAGATAATTAACAACCTCGTCATTTTGCAGATTGAGCTTTACAAGGTCATAGTGACCTGCCCAGCCCTCATACCAGAACGGGTCGCCCTTCGGACTTCTGCCGCCAAAGTTCAGATTCTGAAACCAGTTGCAGTAACGTGAATTTCCGAGGTTTTGCTGAACGTCCTTGAATGCAAAGAAATCCCTGCCGACGTGATTGAAAACACCGTCAAGAATTATCTTGATTCCGTTTTCGTGAAGTGTATTACAGATTTTCTTAAAAGAATTATTATCTCCGAGACGGCAGTCAACCTTTCTGTAATCAATAGTGTCATAGCCGTGACGTGAGCTTTCAAAAAGAGGATTGAAAACAAGCACGTTTACAGACATCTTTTTTAAATGCTCGATGCAGTCGTAAATTTTATCAAGCCTGTAAACAAGATTTCCGTCGTTATCCTTCGGTGCACCGCAGAAACCGAGAGGATAAATATTATAAATTATCGATTCGTTAATATAACCCATTGTGAGTCACTCCCTTTACAAATTAACAATTATATTTTATCATAAATTTGTCTATTGTGCAATGATGAAAGTTGTGATATAATAATATTATTACGTAATTTATATAAAAATTCGGAGGATAAATATGTTAAAAAAGACTGAAAACAAAACAAGAAAAAAATTAAGAATAACCCAGTGCGTTCTTTTCCTTGCGCAGATTCTTTTCTGCACATTTACTTTTGTACAGATTCCCAATCCCGATGCAACTAAGCTCGGATTTTATGCAACTGTATTTGATATGCTTGGCTATCTCGGAGGTGATTTTCCTGATGTAGCGCAGAGTAGTGCTTTCAGTTCAGTACTTCCGCTGTTTTTTGTTTTCCTTGTTATTCCGGTAGTAGGATTTTTCTTCTGCGCACTTGATAAGGAAAGAAACCTTAAGAATATCGTATCAATTATATGCTGCTTGCTCGGCGTATTTTCAATTCTTACAATTGTTTCTGTCAATTTTATTTCTTACGGCTCATTACTAGCTTTGCTTTTCTACCTCTTAATCAGCTTCATTACAGCGTTTGCAATGATGGCAAGGCTTACGGATTGATTTAAACATTAATAAAATAAAAGGACTGTTTCATTTTGAAGTGAAACAGTCCTTTTATGTATATGGTGTTTGTCAGAATTCTGTAAAAATCATATGCGCCTGTGCGTTGTCAAGTACAAGCGGCTTGTCATAGTCAACACGTTTTATCTGGCCGTAAAGCCTGCCGAAAACAACCGTTGTTTTATCCATAACGGCAGCCATAGGCTCGCCCTTAACCGTAAAAGGCTTGAACGTGATGTCCACAGCTGAAATTCCGGCAGTAAAGAACCATGGTCTGTCAAGCCTGCCGTTTGTGCCCTTCACATTAATCTGCGACAGCTTTTCAAGCTTTCCTCCGATGAAAAAGCAGTTTTCATTGCCGTAACGGTTGTCTCCGACTCTGCTTGCAAGGCAGAGTGAAAATCTTTTGCCGTCAATTATGCTGTCAGCGCTCAATCGTTGATAATCGTGTTTTCTCGGCTTTGAAAAACGAGTCCAGTCAAAGTAGGCTCTTGAACTATTTTCGTTTAAGGAATATTCAAGTCCT
>JBJEOX010000011.1:0-4289 GCA_051880935.1 Ruminococcus sp. | reverse complement strand
ATTTTGAATGTATGCGACGCGTCAAGCGAAGAGGCGAGAACGCATATGAAAGTCACAACCGATTTGCTTGAATCCCTCGGCTGCGGCGACAGACCGATTATAACCGTCCTGAACAAGTGCGACTTGGTAAAGGACGAAGTTTTGGCGCAGGACTTTTGCTCGTATATCCGCATAAGCGCAAAGAACGGTACCGGCATAGACAGGCTTTTGCAGGCGATTGACGACAATCTTCCCGTCAGAATGAAACGTGTGAAACTGCTCATTCCCTTTGCAAACGCAGGACTTGCAAACGATATCCGCACAAAAGGTACGCTAATCTGCGAGGAATACGTTTCCGAGGGCTTGGAAATTGAAGCGGTTGTCGATGAAAAGCTTTATTCAAAGCTCAAGCAATTTAAAATAAATCAATAAAAAACATAATGCAATGTTAATAATTGTGTTGAAAATGTTAAAAATCTTTGATATAATAATTGTGAGGTGTTCTATTTGAATTTTTTTGAAATTATTCAGTCAATAGATTTTTCGATTCTTGATTTTATTCAGAATACTTTTAAATGCGTTTTCCTTGATTATGTGCTTGCTTTTTTCAGTTATATCGGCGAAGCAGGCGGCATATGGATTATTGCGTCGGTAATTATGATGTGCTTTCGCAAAACAAGGGCAACGGGCGTTATGGTGTTGTGCGCAGTTCTTGTCGGATTTTTAATCGGCGAAATTGGACTTAAGCACCTTATCGCACGTGAAAGACCGTTTGTTGTAAATCCGTCAGTCGTACCGTTTATCAAGGCTCCGAGCGGCTACAGCTTTCCGTCGGGACACAGCTGTTCGTCTTTTGCGGCGGCTACGGTGCTTTTGATGCGTGACAAAAGGTTTGGAATTCCTGCCCTTGCAGTTGCCGTACTGATTGCATTTTCAAGGCTTTATAATTATGTTCATTTTCCGTCCGACGTGCTTTTCGGAATTCTGCTCGGTGTGCTCTGCGCAGTAGTAACCGTTGTAATTTTCAGAAAAGCAGGCTTTGACAAAAAACTGTCGGGCGACTTAAAATACAAGAAGGTTGATGATAATGCAGAAAAATTATAGGTTTGTCGGCAAAACCTCAAAGGACAGCTTTCTTATTAAAGGCTTTAACGTGTTTTCTGAAAAGTGGAAACACGCAGGCGGCTGTGCGTCCGTTACCAATCCGCAAAACGGCAGAACATATGTGTTTTCAAAATATGAAAGCTGCGGCGTGGAGTTTGTTGCAGGCAAGGATGCAAACGGCTACTGGCTGTTCTTTGTTGAGGTTTAAAACATTAACATAAAATATTTTATGGGAGAAGTATACTAAAATGTGTAATGAAAATCTGCTTGCAAATAATCTTTTTGATTACAGCAAAACAATAGCGAAGCCTTTGCTTGAAAGCGTTGAATATCCTTGGGAGGCTCTGCCGAAAATCAAGGATTTCATCATCGAAATCGGCAAAACACTCGACCCCGAAATCTACGAGCAGAGGGGAGAAAACATCTGGGTTGCAAAGAGTGCGACAGTTTTTCCGTCTGCATATCTCGGCGGTCCGCTCATCATCTGCGAGGATGCAGAAGTGCGCCACTGCGCTTTTATCAGAGGAAGCGCAATCGTAGGCAAAGGCGCAGTTGTAGGCAACTCAACAGAGCTTAAAAATTCAATCCTTTTTGACGGAGTACAGGTGCCGCACTATAACTACATAGGCGACAGTATTCTCGGATATAAGGCTCATACGGGCGCAGGCACGATTACCTCAAACCTCAAAAGCGACAAGAGCCTTGTAACGGTTCTCTGTGAGGAAGAAAAGATTGAAACAGGTGTTAAAAAGTTCGGCGCAATGCTCGGCGACCACGTTGAGGTTGGCTGTAACAGCGTGTTGAATCCCGGCTCGGTTGTCGGCAGAAACACAAACGTTTATCCGCTTTCATTCGTAAGAGGATACGTTCCCGAAAACAGCATCTATAAACGTCTCGGCGAAATTGCAGACAAGATTTAATTTTAAATTTAGTTTTGAATTCAAGGCAATACCTCACTTTTTTATTGTGCGGTGTTGCCTTGATTTTTTGCATAAAACAATCATCATATCACATAATAATTGCGAGGTGATGAAAATGGCAAAACAGGGAATGAAACGTATGGAAAGAACCCATACTCAGCCACGCAACGAAGCGGCGGCTGTACCCGAAATTCAGGGAAAGGCAAAGCACAGCAACGAAAAAGCAAATCCCATTATTTCGGGCACAAAAGCACCGTCGCTCAAGGTTTATCATACAACTCCGTTTACACAGGAAAAGCCGATTTCGCCGATTTATTCCACAATCGACAACGACCTTGCAAGGGATAACCTTGAAAACGACGTTACGGCGGCAGACCTTGAAGAGCTGTAATTTTCGCTATGACAGATAGAATCGAAAGTGAAAGCAATAAAAAATCAGTCTGGGAGCAGACAGCAACTCTGCCGCAGTTTCCAAAGCCTGACGGTGATATTCACACCGATGTTTTAATCATCGGCGGAGGTATTGCCGGTCTCCTTACAGCATATTTTCTCCACAAAAGAGGAGTGAGATACGTCCTTGTTGACAAGGGCAGGATATGCTCCGGAATTACGCACAACACCACCGCAAAGATAACCGCCCAGCACGGTCTTGTCTACCATAAAATCCTTGCCGACAGGGGCGCATATTCAGCGCAGATGTACCTTAAAGCAAACGAGCTTGCCTTAGATAAGTATTGTGAGCTTTGCAAAGATATTGCCTGTGATTTTAAGCGCAGGGACAACTACGTTTACTCTGTTTACAACCGAAAAATTCTTGAAAAAGAAATGAAAGCTCTGCAAAAAATCAGGAGCAATGCCGAGTTCTGCGAAAATGTTATCATACCGAAAAAGACCGTAGGTGCGGTAAAATTTCCGAATCAGGCGCAGTTTAATCCGCTGAAATTTATTGCAGAAATCTCCGACGGACTAAATATTTATGAGAACACCTTTGTAAGCGAGATGATTGGTACAACCGCCGTAACGCAAAGCGGAAAAATCTACGCCGAAAAGGTTATTGCGGCAACACATTTTCCGTTTATCAACAAGCACGGCAGTTATTTTCTCAAGCTCTATCAGCATCGTTCATACGCTGTTGCGCTTAAAAATGCGCAGAATGTTGACGGAATGTATGTTGACGAGAACAGAAAAGGAATGTCGTTTCGGAATTACGGCAAATTGCTTTTGCTCGGCGGAGGAGGACACCGAACAGGAAAGCATGGCGGCAACTGGTGCGAGCTTCGTGCCTTTGCAAAGACGGTTTATCCGAAAGCACGTGAGGAGTGTTTCTGGGCGGCGCAGGACTGCATAAGTCTTGACGGAGTGCCGTATATCGGGCAGTACTCCAAACGGACTCCGAATTTCTACGTCGCAAGCGGCTTCAACAAATGGGGAATGACGTCGGCAATGGTTTCTGCTATGATTTTAAGCGACCTTGTGCTCGGAAAGCAAAATGACTTTGCCGAGGTGTTTAACCCGTCACGCAGTATTTTAAAGCCTCAGCTTCTGGCAAACGGTTTTGAAGCGACAAAAAATCTGCTCACAATTACCGAGCACCGATGTCCGCATCTCGGCTGTGCGCTTAAGTGGAACAGAGCCGAAAATTCATGGGACTGTCCTTGTCACGGCTCACGATTTTCGGAAAACGGAGAGGTGCTTGACAATCCTGCAAACGGAACGTTTAAATAACAACAAAAATTACCGCTCACAAAATACTATGTGGGCGGTTATTTCTATGCAAAACAATTTTCGACAATGATATACAGGCTTGGCTATTAAAGAATAATGGCTGATTTTGTGATTTTCTTTATAGATTAGCAAGAGCTAACACGAAAATCAACAATCATTTACACTCTTTTCGACTATAAAATCATAAAGAGAAAATATATAATAATTATAAATGGTAAACGGAAATATTATTTATTTTAACAAGAAAGGATGATGTTCTTGATGAAAAAGAAGCATTTACTTAAATCTGCTTTATCAGGTTTACTCTGCGTGTGCCTGCTCACAAGCACAACCGTTATGTCGGCAGCGGCATACACAGCAGTAAACGATTCCGCAATAGCTTATCAGTTTACAGGCACTGACGCAGCTGCTCCCGGATATGCCGAGGGTACAATTACATTTACTCCTGCTGATGAGGGCAACTACAACCTCTATTGGGCTGATGACGAAAAAGCTCTTGATGGTTATTACGAAATCGACTCAATGACTCTTTCAGCCGAAGAAACAGGTACATTCGAGTTT
>JBJEOX010000010.1:0-4304 GCA_051880935.1 Ruminococcus sp. | reverse complement strand
CTCTGTCAGCAACTCTTGCCATTGCAAGGTACATACCAACTTCGCTGCACTCGCCTTCAAAGTTAGCTCTTAAATCCTTGAGGATATCCTCGCTTACGCCCTGAGCAACGCCTACCTCGTGAACTGTTGCAAAAGAAGCTTCTTCGTCCATCTGCTTGAATTTCTCAGCAGGAGCCTTACATACGGGGCAAGCCTCGGGAGCTGTAGGACCTTCGTGAACATAACCACATACTGTACAATACCATTTCATAATTATTTCTCCTTTGTAATAAAATATTAGTGTAAATTATTCTTTTTACATTCGGGACAGATTCCGTAGTAGAGGACGTATCTGCTTTCAACAGTAAAGCCCTTTTCGGAAAGTCTTGAAGTAAAATCGGAACTCATACTATCATCATCTATGTCAATCACCCTTCCGCAGCAGTTACAGACAAAGTGCGAATGAGGCTCAACATTGCCGTCGTAGCGTTCCTCGCCGTTGACGTTGCAGATGACGCGAACCGTTCCCTCGTCCTTGAACAGAGCAATATTTCTGTACACCGTGCCAAGGCTTAAGTCGGGAATATAGGGTTTTAGCTGGTCATAAACCCAACGTGCACTCGGGTGAGTGTCCGTTGCGCAAAGGACTTGATAAATAGCGTTGCGTTTTAAACTGAAATTACGTTTAGCCATAATTTTATCCTCGTCTTTGTGAAGTTTAAAATCAGTAATGATTATCGAGTTCTTTTATAGATTAACATAAAACTATAAATTTATAATTACTTTTTAGAATTAAAATAATTTTTATGAAATTTTTTTATTATTTTGAGGTGAGATTTTGTTTAGAAAATACATACTCAGACATATCTGCTTTGTTCTGCTTGCTTTTTCACTTGTATTCACTTCGTTTGCGCTGTTTGCAGGTGCAGGCAGTACTGACGAAAAAAGCTCCGAGGACGAGGTTTTTCTGCCGATTGTTATGTACCACTCGCTGTTGAAGGACCAAAAGCTTCAGAACGACTACACTATCTCCCCTGCTCTGTTTGAAAAGGATTTGAAGTACCTGACAAGTAACGGCTACACTATGGTTACTGTTGAGGACTTGATAAATTACGTCTATCACGGCAAAAATCTGCCCGACAAGTGCATTATGCTGACCTTTGACGACGGCTACTACAACAACTACTATTATGCCTATCCGTTGCTTAAAAAATACAAGTGCAAGGCTGTTATTTCGCCGATTGCCTCAATGACAGAAAAGTTTACGCAAACTCTGGACATTTCCGTTTCTTACGGTCACATCAGCGACGACGATATCAAAGAAATGGTAAACAGCGGATATGTTGAAATTCAGAATCACTCCTACGATATGCACACACTCACGCCGAGAAAAGGCGTTTCAAAAAAGAGCAGTGAAAGTGCTGAGGACTACAAAAATGCGATAACAAGCGACATTACAAAGGCGCAGAATTACCTTGAAAACGTAACGGGCAAAAAGCCGAGTTGTTTTGTTTATCCGTTCGGGGCAAAGAGCGAGGGTACAGAGGAAATCGTGCGTGAGCTTGGTTTTGTGTGTACAATGACCTGCACAGAAGAGCCGAACATTATTACAAGGGATAAGGAAAGTTTGTTTGAGCTTGGCAGATACAGACGTGACGGCAAGGAAAGTATGGAGAAACTATTAGGAAGAATAGAATCAAGTAAAAAGTAGGGAACTGCCTTGACCGTTCCCTACACTGCTTTCTGTAACAAAAAGTGCATATAAACATATTTTAAATTTTCCGCTAATATAATTAAAAGGAACCCTATAATTTTTACGGAGGTATTGCAATGACTGAAATGCCAAAGGCAAAAAAGCATACCCTTATGCTCGATAATCGTGCAAAACTTGTTATGACGGGTGTTGAGGACGTAAGCGGCTTTAACGAGGAAACCGTATCGGTAAAGACTTCCATAGGAACTCTTATAATCAAGGGCGAAAAACTGCATATCGACAAGCTGAATCTCGAAACAGGTGATGTTTCAATCGACGGAAAAATCAACGCTATGCAGTACATCGGAAGCGATATGTCACGCTCAAAGCTTTCAAGACTTTTCAGATAACGCAGGTGTTTTTGTGGAGCTTACTTTTACTCAGCAATCAACGGCTTTTCTGTTTTCGCTTTTGCTCGGGCTTTTCTTGGGAGCTTTTTATGAGGCTTTCAGACTGTTAAGGCTTTGCTTTAATTTCGGAAAAGCAGGCACAATTATTTCGGATATTTTATTTATGCTTTGCTCTTCGGTATCGGTGTTTTTGTTCTCGCTTGCGTTTCTGCTCGGCTTTGTAAGAATCTACGTTATTGCAGGGTGTTTTGCAGGATTTTTGTTCTTCAAACTGACTGTCGGACGTATTCTTGCAAAAATTTACTGTCCTGTTATTTCTTTTGTCAGAAAAATATCACGAAAGATTCGCAATAAAATAAAAATTTTTACAAAAAAGCTATTGAAAAATGGTTACAACATATTGTATAATATCAGTAAGAAAATAAGAATATTTGGAAAAGTGCCGCAGTCTGCGGCTGACGATATAAGGGTTATGGATAGCAATGAAAAAGAAAAACACTCAGTCAAAAAATTTTCAGGCAGTTCAAAATCCCGAAAACGCAACAATAAAGGAAATAAAGCCTGAAAAGAAAAGAAAAAGACGTTATATACTGCTTTACCTTGCAATCATCGGCTTTGCGTTTTATGCCGTTATCACAATCATCAATCAGAATGTTCAGATTGCAGACAAAAAGGCTGAGCTTAAGGATTTGCAGCAGCAGATTAATGTTATTGAAATACAAACTCAGTATTTGCAGAAGGTTCAGGGCTACAAGGGTGACGAGCTTTCTGACTATATGGAAAAAATCGCTAAAGAGGAGCTTGGCTACATCAGCGAGGGCGAAAGAATTTTTATTAACGTAGCAGGCGACTGAGCAATTAACAATATACAATTAACTATTAACAATTTTTCATTTTTAATTTTTAATTTTAAAAAGGGTAGAATATTTTTAAGGGGTAATAATTTTTTATGGGTATCGAAGTCGGAATGATTTTGGAAGGCAAAGTATCGGGAATAACAAAGTTCGGAGCATTTGTTGATTTGCCCGATTCCAAAACGGGTATGGTACATATCTCGGAGGTTGCACCGACATTCATTAATGAAATCAGCGATTATGTTAAAATAGGACAAACCGTTAAGGTTAAGGTTCTGGCTTTAAACGACGGCAAAATCAGCCTGTCAATGAAGCAGGCATTACCCAAAGAACAGCAGAAAAAGCCGCAGAAGCAAGGCAGGAACAGACAGCCTTATAAGCCTGCTCCCCCCGTAACGTCACCGGGAAATTACGAGTGGCAGAGTTCACAAAAAAGTTCTCCGTCATCGTTTGAAGATATGATGTCAAAGTTCAAGCAGACAAGCGAGGATAAGATGTCTGACCTCAAGCGCGGCGGTGAAAGCCGGGGCTACAGCCGCAGAGGCAACGGCAACGGCAGAAAATAAATCAGCAAAAGCTGAAAGACGTTCCCATAAGGGAAAATAAAATTTAATACAGGGAGGCAAATTTATGAAGATTACCTACACAGCAAGAAAAGTAAACCTCAGAGATAATTTCAAAGAAAGAGCAGAGAAAAAACTGCTGAAATTTGAAAAGCTGTTTTCAGAGGATGCGGCTGTTAACGTAGTTGTCACCCTCGAAAAGAACCGTCAGACCGTTGAAATAACAATCAGAGATAACGGTATGGTATATCGTGCCGAGAGCACTATGGAAGAAATGAACGACGCTCTCGACAAGGTTGTTGACATACTTATGCGTCAGATTCGCAAGAACAAGACAAGACTTGAAAAGAGAATCAAAACAGGAAGTATCGAAGATTTCGTTATGCAGAATCCCGTGCCTGACGACGTTGAGGACGAGGACTACAGGGTTGTTCGTAAAAAGCAGGTTATTATAAAACCGATAAGCGTTGACGAGGCTATTCTCGAGATGAATATGGTCAACCATAACTTCTTTATGTTTATCAACGCTGACACCGACGAGGTCAACGTTGTTTATAAGCGTGCCGACGGAAACTACGGCTTGCTTGAGCCTGCCGCCGACTAAACGAACAGATAATATTTAATTTTCAGAGGGTATCGGCAAAACCGGTACCCTCTTTAAGTGTGAAGTGTGGAGTCAGGGGTCGCTCCGCTTCGGAATTATAATGTTGTGTATTGTTTTGAAAGATTTTTTCCTTGGATTGGTTGATATGGCGGCAACGTTTCGGGACGTCAGGGATGCCGTCCCCTACTATTGTGTTAATTC
>JBJEOX010000009.1:0-4309 GCA_051880935.1 Ruminococcus sp. | reverse complement strand
AAAATACCTCAGCTACACCGTAACAAAAAGCGGCGGACGATATCCATCCACAACCGAAACAGTGAGCATTGATTCTGACGTTAAGGTTGAAAGTACAGACGAAAAACCGAAGTCTGTCAGCAAAGAGGTGGTGGGTGCTACCTATATTCAGAAGGGCGTTATACTCGCAATGAATCAGTTTACTGCCAAAAGCAACACGACTACGGTTGATGACGCTGAGCTTGGCACATTACAGCGTAAGCCTGTTATGGTGCTGATGTCAGACGGAGCACCGACTCTGGGCAGTACCGATTTTACAAAGCCGAATAAGCACGATATCGGAGATGGAAGCAGTACAAATACCGCTCTTGGCTTTGTCAGTCAGCTAAGCTCCGCATATGCCAAACAGCAGATTAAAGAAAAGTACAGCAGTGATTGTCTGTTCTACACACTCGGTCTTGGCGTTGGCAGTAACAGCGTAGCTGTAAGTGTTCTCAATCCCTCAAATTCATCTAAGGAAATTAACGACCTGTGGAAGAATTACAATAAAGCCGAGGTGGGAGAAAAGATACCCGTTACAGGTAATTCAATGGGAGATTCATCTTATACCGTAACCAAAATTTCACAAACGCTTGAGCAAAATTACGTTGACGGATTTTTTGAGGTTAATGCATCTTCAAAGGATAAAGCGGCTGCCCTTAAAAAGGCTTTTGCAGAAATTGTGGGTGCAATTCAGCTTAAGTCGCATTACTTCCCGACTTATGTAACTGACTCAGAAAACACTTCGGGCTATGTCACTTTCACCGACCGGATAGGTGAATATATGGAAGTAACCGACGTGAAGGGAATTCTGCTTAATAACACGCTTTATTCGGGAGCAGAGCTTGCAAGAAATTTCAGTATAAGTGATGAATTAGTCTCTGCCGTTCAGTCACAGCTCGGACTCAACGATATCGGAACGGCAAAATCGCTTATAAGCAGTGCTTGTGAACAAAATCAAATCAGCTACAGCAGCGACACAGAATTCAGTAACTATATCGGCTGGTACGCAAATGCAAAGGGCGAGTTTCTCGGCTTTTGGTATGACGGGGCAGAACCGCCGTTTGATGAAACACAGCCTGCCTATATCGTAAAATCATACCTGTACAGCGGCAGCGTCGGTGAAGAGCAGGGCGTATTTTCTTCTGATATGAGATATGCAATTGTTCAGGTAAAGGAAAGCCTTGCAAGCGGTGAGCAGACAGTCAGCTTTTCCGTTCCTGCGGCACTGCTTCCTCTTGTTTCGTACAACGTAACTCTTGATAAAAATAATAAAATTTCCGACCTCGTAGTTTCGGGTGCTGAGGAGCCTGTCCGCCTTGTGTACGGAGTCGGTCTGAAAGAAGAAATCAACGAGCAGACAATCAGAGATAATGTTTCCGAAGGCTACCTTGCCAAGAATACCAACTCTGACGGCTCGGTAAATTTCTACACAAATAAGTATGAAACTGACAACAGCACAGGCTTTGACAAGGTAAACACAATCTCAGATTTTACTCCGTCAAAGCAAAATGAAAAGTTCTACTGCCTTAAAGATTCTCCGGTTTATGACGATAAAGGCACGTTGCTAAAGGGTGATATGGATTCACACGGAGAGTATTATTGTGCCTGCACCGTTTACGAAAGTAATGACGGCTCGGCACAGGCAAAAACCGTATACAAAGCCTTGTCTGAGCAGGCGCTCAAATCTGCAAAGCAGAAGGACGACGGTACGTGGTTTATCCCGTCGGGAACTGCAAATGTAAATCCTGACGGCAATACAGAAAAAACCGATAACAAAACAGGTACGCTTAAATATTCCAATGCAGCTTTTGTCAATTATCGGTCAGATGAGGGATTCAGTATCTGCTCTACACTCGGAAACAATGGCAAGCTCACGATGAAAGATAAGTATGTTGAGCCGACAAAGCCAACCGAGCCGACAACGGAGCCGATTTGCACGACCGAGCCAACCGAGCCGACAACAGAGCCGATTTGCACGACCGAGCCGACTGAGCCAACAACTGAGCCGATTTGCACGACAAAGCCAACCGAGCCGACAACGAAACCGATTTGCACGACCGAGCCGACAAAGCCGACAAAGCCAACCGAGCCGAGCAAACCGCTAATTCCATGTGTTCCGAGCACACCTGACGAGCCAAAGAATAACGGCAATTCAAACAATTCGGGCACATCAAATAACTGCGGAAATACGGGAACTGTAAAAACCGTCGGCGCAATTCAGACGGGCGACGAAAGAAATTACTATTACCTGCTCGCTTCTCTGATTGTCAGCGGACTGACGCTTTACGGAACGTATAACTATCGCAAAAGAAAAAGAGCAGAAAAATAAATATAAATAATCAATAAGCTGTCGCACAAAATCTGCGGCAGCTTATTTTATACATATCGGTAAATTATTCCGTACTGCTTGCTTTAAAGAAATTCTCAAATTCCTGCGAGCCGTATTGACCTCTTGTAATTTCTATTGCTTCGGCTATGGTATAGCTTGATTTTATGAATTTAAGGCTTTTTAAGAAGGTTTCCGTACCGGCTCTGCAAGCGCCTGTAATCATACGGTACATTGCTATCAGCTCATCAATAGGTACTTTGCTGTCAAGCGTTAAGCTTTTGTATTTCTCTGTATCATTTTCTGCAACGTATTTGAACAGCAAGTCATCTGCGCCCTCTTTGAAGGTTCTGCAATGAGCGTATTTTTCACCGTTTGAAATGACGTTTCTGTGTTTTATTCTGCCGAAGTAAAGAGTGTAATTCCCGATATGCTTTTCTCCTTTTATTTGTGTTAATATTCCGTCGGCAAATATATAGCGATTCGGCTCATAGTCGCCGTCCTTCAAAACCCTGTAGCTTATTCTGTTTGAAATCAGCGATTCATCGTTATCAACATAATCGCCGACTGCAAGGCTTTCGGGAAGACTCGTAATCCGAGTTCCGCCAAGGTGCAGAACTACTCCGACAATAAGATTTTCGGGGAGCTTTGTAAGCGGAGTGTCTGAAAGATACAGACTTCCTCCCACAGTCAGGTTGTCGGGAAGCTGTGCAGTCGGAGTGTGGCTAAGGTCAAGATATCCGCCAACGGTGAGATTATCGGGAAGACTTGTAATTTGTGTTCCGTTAAGATCGAGATAGCCGCTTACAGTGAGATTATCCGGAAGCCGTGTAATAGGTGTACCTCTCAAATCAAGATCACCGTCCACATAGGTGATATCGGGAAGCTCTTTAATTGGTGTTTCGTTGAGGTAAATGCTCTTTTTTACTGTTAGCTTATCAGGCAGATGCGTAAGCTGTGTTTCGCTCAGGTCAAGCTCTCCTCCCACAAAGAGGTTGTCGGGAAGACTTGCAATTTTAGTTCTGCTCAGGTAGAGGTTCCCTCTTATTTTGAAGTTATCCGGAAGCCGTGTAATATGTGTACCGCTCAGGTTAAGGTGACCTCCCACAAAGAGACTGTCGGGAAGATGCGTAATCCGAACATATTTAATGGTTAAATTTCCAAATACCGTAAGATTATCAGGAAGGCTTGTAATCGGTGTTTCACTCAGGTCGAGATATCCGTTTACCGTAAGATTATCAGGAAGGCTTGTAATCGGTGTTTCACTCAGGTCAAGATATCCGTTTACCGTAAGATTATCAGGAAGACTTGTAATCGGTGTTTTACTCAGGTTAAGACCTCTGTTTACTATAAGACTATCAGGCAAGCTTGTAATCTGAGTCCTGCTGATATCAAGATATCCGCCGACGGTAAGATTGTCAGGTAAACTTGTAATTTGCGTTCCGCAAAGGCGCAGACTTCCGTTGACTGTAAGATTATCGGGAATACTTGTAATATTCTTACCGTCAGCGTAAACATTTCCGTTTATTGTAAGCTTTTCGGGCAACGGAGAAGGCTCGTTACATAATTCAAGAAACTCTCCGGTTTTGTCGTTTTTTTTAATCATAAGAGGCATAACAAACTCAATCCTTTCGTTTTAAAAATTTTTTACTGATTATCAGCTTGTATACATCTTACAACATCATATGTACAAAAAAGAGGACATACTCTTTTGTATAATTACAAAGCAAAAAGGATATACCCGAACCGGATATATCCTTTAGCCTGATTGCTATGTATTGCCTGATAATTAAAGCGATGCGCCGAAGTCGCTTACAACAACCTGACCTGTAAGAGCCTTTGAACTGTCTGAAGCGAAAAATTCAATGATGTTTGCAACATCCTCAGCCATACAGGGCTTGAGCTTGAGGTCAGCGTGCTTGCTCATTGCACCCATCATACGCATAGCAAGATTTTCGGGCT
>JBJEOX010000008.1:0-4311 GCA_051880935.1 Ruminococcus sp. | reverse complement strand
ATTGAAATATAGTTTATTATACCATATTGAAACAAAAATGTAAATTACTTTGAAAAATAAATAAGTGCAGAAAACGCAATAACCATTTTCTGCACTTAAACATTTTTAATATTAAATTACTTCTTAATCCTCTCGCCAATTACCTTTACAATCTGAATGATAATTGTCGGGATTACTGCGAGCAGTCCGATAAATCCGACCTGTGCGCCTGTGAGTACTTCGACGCTGAACAGCGAATGCATAAACGGAACAAAAAGAACAAAAGAAAGCAGGAATACGCCTACAAAGAATGCGGCTACGCTGTAGAGATTTGAAGTAAAGCCGAGCTTGAAAATTGAGTGGCGGCTTCGGCAGTTAAAGCCGTGGAAAAGGCGTGCAAGCGTGAGTGTTGCAAAAGCCATTGTGCTTGCTGTTGCGGCGTTTACCTGATAGCCGAGATAAAAAGCAACAAGCGTTACTGCGGCAATAAGAGCACCCTGACCGAACATAAGCGCCACAAAGTCCTTTGTCATTATTCCTGTTTTGGGGTCACGGGGCTTTTGTGAAAGTAAGTCCTTTTCGGGCCTTTCCATACCGATTGCGATTGCGGGGAGCGAGTCTGTGAGAAGATTTATAAACAGAAGATGAACTGCCTCAAAAGGCTGAGGAAGTGCCATAATCGAGGTGTAAAGCACAGCAAAGATGCCTGCCATATTGCCCGAGAGCAGGAACAGAACAGCGTTTTTTATGTTTCTGAAAACATTTCTGCCGTTTGCTACAACTTTGATTATGGTTGCAAAGTTATCATCCTGCAAAATCATTGATGCAGCGTCCTTGGAAACCTCTGTTCCCGTAATTCCCATTGCAACGCCGATGTCAGCCTTTTTGAGTGCAGGAGCGTCGTTTACACCGTCGCCTGTCATTGAAACAATGTGACCTTTTTTCTGCCATGCGTCAACTATTCTGATTTTATTTTCGGGAGATACTCGTGCATAGACTGAGATTTTTTCAATCTTTTCGTTGAGCTCTTCATCACTCATTGCATCAAGCTCAAGACCTGTTACGGCAATATCACCGTCGTGGAAAATACCGATTTGCTTTGCAATAGCAGTTGCGGTAATTTTATGGTCGCCTGTAATCATTACGGGCTTTATGCCGGCACGGATTGCATCGGCAACAGCCTGCTTTGACTCCTCTCTGGGCGGGTCAATCATTGAAACAAGACCGATAAAGGTGTAGTCGTATTCTGTGTCAACGCTTAAAGCTTCATCGGATTCCTTGTAAGCAAAGGTGAGAACACGAAGTCCATCCTCGGAATATTTTTTATTCTGCTCAAGAATTAAACGCTTATCTTCATCAGTTATCGGACGAACACCGTCTTTTGTTGCAATATTTATGCATCTGTCGAGGATTACGTCAAGCGCACCCTTTGTCAGGATATGGTAAACACCGTGCATTTTGTACTTTGTGCTCATCATCTTTCTGTCGGAATCAAAGGGTACCTCCTCAATTCTTGAAAGACCGTTTCTCATTAAGTTTTCATCAAGACCGATATTGCGGAAGGTTTCAAGCAAAGCGTATTCTGTCGGGTCGCCTATTCCCTTTCCGTCAACTATGCTTGAATCATTGTTGAGCACCATATCATAGAGAAGATGTCTGTGACTCTCATTATTCAGGTCAAGCTGGTCTTCCCGAATACTCTCACCGTTGATATATATTTTCTGAACGGTCATTTTGTTCTGAGTAAGAGTACCTGTTTTATCGGAACAGATTACGGAAACACAGCCGAGGCTTTCAACAGCCTTTAAATCCTTGATAACGGCATTTTCTCTTGCCATTTTCTGCGTACCCATAGCCTGAACTATTGTTACAATTGAGCCGAGCGCTTCGGGAATTGCGGCTACTGCGAGAGCAACGGCAAACATAAGAGCGTCAAGGATTTTGCCCTGATTCAGTCCGACAGGCTCGACTGTGAAATTCTGCCAGAGGTTAAGTCCGAAAACAACAACACAGATGATAATAATCACAGTTGCAAGCATTTTTGAAAACTTGTCAAGGCTAATCTGTAACGGAGTTTTCTTTTCCTTTGCAGCATTCATCAGAGAAGCAATTTTACCGATTTCGGTATTCATTCCCGTTGAAGTTACTGCTACAAGTGCTCTGCCGTAGGTTACAAGACTGCCTGAGAAAACCATATTTGTTCTGTCGGCTAGAGGAACTTCACCGCTGATTACTTCGTCGTTTTTATCAACGTTCGTTGATTCACCTGTCAGCGAGCTTTCGTTGACCTGCAAGGAATAGTTGTTGATGATTCTGCCGTCAGCTATGATTAAGTCGCCTGCTTCAAGAACAATTATATCGCCCTCTACAACATCAGTTGAGTCAATTTCAATCTTCACTCCGTCACGAATTACCTTTGCACTGGGCGACGAGAGAGATTTAAGACTTTCAAGTGATTTTTCAGCCTTTACGTGCTGAACCGTTCCGAGAATTGCATTCAGGATAATTACTGCAAAAATTACGATTGTGCTTTCAAGATTGCCTGAAAAAATCGAAATTATTGCGGCAACAATCAGAATTATCACAAGCAAGTCAGCAAACTGACTCAGAAACACCTGTAAAACCGACTTTTTCTTGCTTTCCTGCAAGACGTTTTTTCCGTTTTTTTCAAGAAGCTCTTTTGCCTTTTCTGACGAAAGTCCGTCGCTCGTTACTCCGAGAGTATTTAACACTTCGTCTTTTGACATACGGTACCACTGTTTCATTTTCTTCCTCCATAAATTATAAGGGGAAATAAAAAAGACTTTTATTGCAAAAGGCACCACGCCCATGCAATAAAAGTCTCGTTCTTTAAGATATAACCGATACCTTGTAAAAAGGTATGTACTGACGATTAATATCACAGACTATCTGCGAACTACTCCCCTTTAAAGTAAATCTATTTTATCATATTCAATCGGAATTGTCAACAAAATTTTCCTCTTGCAGATTTTCAGTACTCTGCTCAGGCTTTTCTTTTTTAGGCTTACTCAGCATCACGAACATTATTCCGAGAAAAGCAAGAAATGCTCCGCCGGCAGAAAACACTGCCGAGAAATAAGGTTTTCCTAACAGATACGCTACAATTATTGCGGCGATAAGCATAGCTATGCACACCATAAGAAGGATAAATCCGGTTTTAAAAAGTCCGTTCATTTTACGTTTTTGCATTTCATCAAGTCCTGTTTTAAAGATTGTTTGCTATATCGGCAAAGTTTTGCAGGGAAATCTTTTCGGCTCTTGCATTAAGAGGAACGCCCGACTTTTCAAGAATCTCGGCAGTTTTTGACTTGTCGAGTGAAAGTCCGGAGCTGAGTGAATTTGAAATTACCTTTCTGCGCTGTGAAAAAGAGGCTTTTACAACCGAGAAGAACTTTTTTTCATCATTGACATTTACGGGCGGCTTGTCTAAGACGTTGAGCCTTATTACCGCTGAATCAACCTTTGGAGCAGGCATAAACGAGCCTGCACTGACAAAAAAAAGCATCTCGGGTTTTGCGTAGTAATTTACCGAAACGGTTACTGCACCGCTCTGACGTGAACCTACCTCTGCGCAGATTCGCTGAGCAGCTTCCTTTTGCACCATAACGGTTATTGCAGATATCGGGAGTTTATCCTCTAAAAGCTTCATTATTACGGGCGAGGTGATATAATACGGGAGATTTGCGCAGACAACAACCTCCATTCCCGAAAATTCATCTTCAATCAGCCTATGAAGGTCTGTTTCAAGGACGTCTGCATTGATAACTTTGAGATTGTCGTACTCTCCGAGCGTTTCTTCAAGCACGGGAAGAAGTCGTTTATCAAGCTCAATTGCAACAACCTTATCGGCAAGCTTGCAAAGCTCGTTGGTAAGCACTCCGATTCCGGGACCGATTTCGATTACTCCTACTCCCTTGCCTGCTCCCGAAAGCTCAGCCATTCTCGGACAAACTGACGGATTAATAAGAAAATTCTGACCGAGGGATTTTGAAAAGGTAAAGCCGTGACGGCTTAATATATCTTTAATTGTGCCGATGTCGGATAATCTGTTCATCTTAAAATTCTCAAGCCTTTCGGGTATTTATTTTTTAGTTTTCCGTTTGACGCCTTGCCAAAGCCTGTTGTCATTCCGTTTACGCAGACTGCCGTAAAGCCTTTTACATTATCGGAAACGGAAATCTCTTCACCGTGAAGAAATGCTTTGATTTCATTACTGTTCACGTCAAAATCGACAACGTTGCGGCAATCTTCTTTCTTTACAGAAGTGAATGCGCTGTGGTGAGGCTCAATTCTTTTTTTGAGAATTTCACC
>JBJEOX010000007.1:0-4312 GCA_051880935.1 Ruminococcus sp. | reverse complement strand
CAATGGATGCCTGCACAAAGCGTGCCGAGGAGCTTGGCAGGTAATATTCATATTATAAATACATTTCGCATAAAGTTTTAACGGGACAACCCGAATTATTATTCGGAAAATTCCGATAAAACGAAGGGAATGTATTTATGAAAAGCTTGGTATTTTCGTTCAAAAAGACAGAATTAGGCAGAAGAGGAATACGCCGAATAACGCTTTCCGATTTGCAATATTTTTTCAGACGTTACGGCTTAAGGGTGATGTTCACCGCAGTTTTACTTGTCGGACTTGTCGCAGGCTCAATTTGTGCACAAAATTCAGGCGAAACACTGCTTGATTCTCTCGATTTTTTATTCACAACAAACCTTGACGCAAGACTTGCACAGAACGCAGCAGGTACTTTCTGTGCATGCTTTGCGTCAGATTTTATATTTTTATTTTCCGTATTTTTACTCGGACTCACCCCTTGGGGAGTGTTTGTTATGCCTTTTGTCGTCCTTTTCAAGGGCTTCGGCACAGGCTTAACGGCAGGCTATCTTTTTGCGGTGCAGCAGCTCGGCGGTGTTGGATTTTATCTGCTTGTGCTGTTGCCGGGTACATTTTTATTCTGCATTGCGCTTGTAATGTTTTCGTCAAACTCCTTTATGTTTTCAAAGGATATGTTTGTCTATACGTTCGGAAAATATCCGCCCAGGCAGTCAATGCGCTCGGGAGCAACCTCGCTTTGCTCTCACCTTATAGCTTCTCTGATAATGACGTTTTGTGCATCACTTATTGATACGGCACTCTGGACGTTATTTGCAGGAGCGTTTAATTTTTAGATTTTGCTAATGCAAAAGTCGGAGGTATAAAATGTCAAATGAAAAAAGCTCTGTTGCTCTGACATCTTTTATTTCAAGCTTATTTCATAATTTCCCGAAGCTGTTGCTGACAAATCTGCTTTTCGCAGTACCGTCAGCTGTATTTTTCGGTATCTTCTGGTTTATCAACACAATTACAGGCTTGAATTCAAACTTCATACTTTTTTTAACGGCAATACCGCTTTTCCCATTCTATGCAGGCGTTGTTCAGGTCACCTCGCATATGGTCAGGGGAGAGGAAAACGTAGAAGTTTTACATAACTTTATTTCAGGCGTAAAGGAAAACTTCCTGCGATTCCTGATTCACGGAGCATTGTTCTATGTAGCTATGTTTTTCAGCTACTATTCAATCACAATGTACACATCCTTCGGCAAGGTCAACGGGGTGTTTTACATTTTCCTTGCAATCAGCATAATAGTAAGCATATTTTTCCTTTTTGCATTTTACTACATTCCGCCGATGACCGTCACATTTGATATTTCAATGAAAAATATCTACAAGAACAGCGCATTAATGACCTTTGGTGAATTCAAGCACAATTTAATAGCCACCCTCGGACTATTTGTACTTTTCCTGCTTTGTGCAACAATTCTTATGTGCTGTTATGTGCCGATTGCGGTAATCATCGCAACAATAGTCCTTGTACTTTTCTTTGTCCCGTCTATTATGTCATTCATAATCAACTCTGCTGTATACAAGCCAATGTACACAATGATAGTCGGAAATGATGAAAAGAGCAAGGAAATTGACAAAAAGATTGAGAACAGAAAGAACGGCATTTTTGAAGATAAAGAAGAAACTCCAAAGAAAAATATAGCCGAGGGATTCTCAGATGTCGAAGTTGACGAAAACGCCGACGGCGACGAATATATCTACTATAACGGAAAAATGGTAAAGCGAAGCGTACTTTTAAAGCTAAAAAATGATGCAAATCCGAAAGGAGAGCAGGAATAATGGCAGGACGACACAGCGCAAAAAGCTCAAAAAAACCACTTGTCATAATCTGCATTGTAGTGGCAGTAATAATCATAGGTGTAGTTTGTGCAGTAATAATCTTAAATTCCGGCTCAAAGCCTGCAAACACAAATTCAACAACCACAAATTCAACAACCACACAACAGACTACTTCAACCGTTCAGTCATCCTCGTCTGAATCTGCCGAAACAACACTTCAGCCCACAGAAGCGGAAGAACCGACAACGCAAGCTGAAACCTTTACAGGCGAAACTTCTGAAGTGCCAAAGGTAGTTGTTCCCACACAAAGCGGTCAGGAAGTCAGCTATTTCAACGCAACCTACGTGCCTTACAAGGCAATTGACTCCTCAACAAATGAAGAATGTTCACTGCGTGAGGTGTTCGGCTCAGCGTTTTCACAGGGCGTAATCACCTTCAACAGCGACGGTACGTTCACCGATTCGGTAACTACATCATCTGTCGATTCGGGCGCATATGCCGTAGATGGCGATACAATTTCAGCAACCTATTCAAACGACAAGAATATGTCTGTCAAGGTTGCCTCGTGGGAAGGCGACACTCCCTCAGAGCTTATCATAAATTACGGAGGCTATGACGTTTATTTCAATATGTAATTGGTAAAACGTTGCTTTCCGTAGGGACACGGTATGCCGTGTCCGCTGTAACTATCAAACGTAATATATATAGTATATCGGTGACAATATGGCTAAAAAGAAAAACAAAAAATCCCCTGCAAAATCAAAACAACCACAGAAGAAGCAATCCCAAAAGCTCCCGATAATCATAAGCGTTATCATTGTTGCAATAATAATAGCGGCAGCGGCAATATCAATAGTAAGCTGTACATCACAGCAAAACCGAAACAACGAGCTTTGTGCTTATCAGTGGATTCCCTCAACAGCCAGAAATGCAAGCGGCGACGAGGTAGAAATGTCTGAAATCTACAACACCAACTACACCTCATACCAAGGCTCGCTCACCTTTAATGATGACGGCAGATTTTCACTCTGGCTCTCACCGGGAACAGCTGACGATGGAACGCATACCGGAAGCTTCAACGTAAACTCCGATGATGAAATAGAGGCGTATTTTGATGACGGCACAAACACAAAATTCATAATCGTGCGCAAAGACGGTACTGTAAACGGAATAATCATTAACTATAATGATTACGAAATATACTTTTCACACGAATAGGGGAAGTAAAAGTGATACAAAACTCAGAAAACAAAGCAGTCAGAATATATCTATATGACAACATAAAATTTCTTGCAATTCTGCTTGTAGTAATCGGTCACGCAATTAACTTTCTGACCGAAGCAGACGGAAATATGCTTGAAAAGAGCCTGTTTCTTACAATCTATTCAATTCATATGCCGCTTTTCATATTTATAAGCGGACTTTTCCTCAGACCGATGGACAAGTCAACGAAATTCCCGAAACAAAAGGTAGTTTCATATATCATGATTGGAATAGTCCTGCGTATAATGATGTCACTTCTTCGACTGATTCTCGGCAAAAATATGGCATATTCACTGCTTGATATGTACGATTCTTTTGCGTGGTTTATGTGGGCAATCGCAGTATTTATCACACTTATGTGGATTTTCAGGGAGTACAACACCAAAATTATCCTCCTGCTGTCACTGCTTGTCGGTTGTATGGCAGGCTACGATAAATTTCTCGGTGACAAGCTCGCTCTTATGCGCATAGCAGTTTTCCTGCCGTTTTTCGTAGCGGGCTATATGATAAAGCCGGAACAGCTTGCAGACCTTTTGTCGAAGAAGTGGATAAAGGTCGTATCAATATTCGTAGCAGTCGGATTTGTAGCGCTGTTTTTTATTAACACAGATATATATCAATATCTCAGACCGATGTTCACAGGCAGAAATTCATTTGAAGTACTCGGAGTGTACGAAAGCTTCGGCGGACTAATAAGACTTTTCTGCTATGCAATTTCATCACTGTTCGGTTTAGCGGTAATGAGTCTTGTGCCGAACAAAAACCTGGGAATCATCACAAAAACAGGCACCAAAACCCTGCAAATCTATTTCTGGCATCAGGTATTTTTGGTATTGCTCTCACATTTCGGAGTATACGGACTCATTTCTTCCGTCACAGGCGATACAATCGCAACGGCAGTATATATACTAATCGCCGTAGCAGTCACATTTGTATGCTCATTGCCCGTATTCTCATTTCCGACCAAGCAACTCATCTCATTCGGCAAAGACAAAAATTGAATTACTGATTATCTATCCAAGGCTCCCCTTTTGAGAGGGGAGCTGTCATTTTGCCTGAAAAATGACTGAGGGGTGGAGCTGAACTTTTCCTGATATATACAAATTCATCTGACCGCCCATTCTATAAATAATCACTGTAGCGAGCGACGCCCTCGTCGCTCACATCACATCGCTCACACCTGATTCTGACACGTACTTACGCATATAATACAAACCTTTTCGTAGGTGACGACATCTCTGACGTC
>JBJEOX010000006.1:0-4327 GCA_051880935.1 Ruminococcus sp. | reverse complement strand
CTGTTTCCGAAGATGTTGCTGAAGAAAAGTTCAGTGTAAAATCTGAGCCTGCACCAAAGCGTTCAGGAAAATTTGCTCATCTTAAATTCGGCGATAACTATGATGTTTCTGCTGATTAATTTCAAATTTATAGATATTGGAGAGAATATATAAAATGTCCCAGGATTATAATTCTACGCTTAATCTTCCTAAAACCGACTTCCCGATGCGTGCAGGTCTTCCGAAAAGTGAGCCTGTCACCCTTAAAAACTGGGAAGACGAAAAAATTTATGAAAAACTAATGGAAATCAACGAGGGAAAACCTCTCTTTGTTCTTCATGACGGACCGCCTTATGCAAACGGCAACATTCACCTCGGCACTGCACTAAATAAGATTCTTAAGGATTTTATAGTAAGATATAAAAATATGTCAGGCTTCAAGGCTCCTTATGTTCCCGGTTGGGACACTCACGGTTTGCCTACAGAGCTTAAAGCAAGAAAAAAGGCAGGCGTTGGCAGCTCTGCTGATATTTCCGAGCTTGAGCTTCGCAAAATGTGTCAGGAGTTTGTAGAAGGCTATATTGACGATCAGCGCAATCAGTTTAAAAGACTCGGCGTAATCGGTGAATGGGACAATCCTTATATTACTCTTACTCACGATTTTGAAGCTGAGCAAATCAGAATCTTCGCAGAAATGGCTTGTAAGGGTTACATTTACAAGGGCTTAAAGCCTGTTTACTGGTGTCCGGAATGTAAAACTGCTCTTGCTGAGGCTGAAATTGAGTATGCTGAGGATCCTTGCCATTCTATCTACGTTAAGTTTAATGTAACAGATGACCTCGGTAAATTCTCTGCAATGGGAATTGACCCGAAAAAGGTATATTTTGTAATCTGGACAACAACAACATGGACATTGCCCGGCAACGTTGCAATCTGCGTCGGTCCTTCATTTGATTACGCTGTAATCAAATGCGGTGATGAATTCTATGTAATGGCTGAAGAGCTTTACAAGAGTGCTATGGAAGACGCTGAAAAAACAGATTACGAGGTTGTTGCAACAATTAAAGGCTCAGAGCTTGAATATATGAAAACTGCTCACCCGTTTATGGACAGAGAATCGGTTGTAATTGTGGGCGACCACGTAACTCTTGAGAGTGGTACAGGCTGTGTTCACACAGCTCCAGGTCACGGCGTAGAGGACTATGACGTTTGCCGCAATTATCCCGAAATTCCTATTATTGTTCCTGTTGACGAAAACGGTGTTCTTACTGAAGAAGCAGGTATGTTCGCAGGTCTTAAGACTGCTGACGCTAATAAGCCTATCGCTGAACACCTTGAAAAAATCGGAGCATTGTTTGCTCTTAAGAAGATTATCCACCAGTACCCACATTGCTGGAGATGTAAAAATCCCGTTCTTTTCCGTGCTACAGACCAGTGGTTCTGCTCCGTTGACGACTTCAAGGATGACGCAGTAAAGGCAATTGATGAAGTTGAGTGGATTCCCGGATGGGGTAAAGACAGAATTACATCAATGGTAAGAGAAAGAAAAGATTGGTGTATTTCCCGTCAGAGAAAATGGGGCGTTCCGATTCCTATTTTCTACTGCGAGGAATGCGGTGAGCCGCTTATTGATAAAGAAGCTATGCTTGCTGTTGCCGACTTGTTCGGTAAGGAAGGCTCTAACGCTTGGTTCACTAATACAGCCGAGGAAATTCTTCCGGAGGGCAAAAAGTGCTCAAAGTGCGGCTGCGCATCATTTACTAAAGAAAAAGATATTATGGACGTATGGTTTGACAGTGGTTCTTCACACGCCGCTGTACTTAAAAACCGTCCTTACTTGAAGTGGCCTGCTGACCTCTACCTTGAAGGCGCAGACCAGTACAGAGGCTGGTTCCAGTCATCACTCCTTACTTCCGTAGCTACAATGGGAACAGCTCCCTATAAGGCTGTTCTTACTCACGGCTGGGTTGTTGACGGCAAGGGCAGAGTAATGCACAAGTCGCTCGGCAACGGTATTGACCCGCAGGAGGTTATCGACCAGTACGGTGCCGATGTATTAAGACTCTGGGTTGCATCTTCTGACTATCACGCTGATATCAGAATTTCTCCCGATATTCTTAAACAGCTTTCAGAAGCTTACAGAAAAATCAGAAATACTGCAAGATATATCCTCGGCAACCTCAACGGCTTCAATCCCGATGAAAATATGGTATCACTTGACGAGCTTATGGCTATCGACAAGTGGGCGCTTGCAAAGCTTAATATCCTTATAGACAAAGTTAAAGAAGCATATGATAAGTATGAATTCCATATCGTATATCACGCTGTTCATAACTTCTGTGTTGTAGATATGTCTAACTTCTACCTTGACGTTCTTAAGGACAGACTCTACACCGAAAAGGCAGACAGCAAGGCACGCCGTGCGGCTCAGACTTCAATTTATATCATTCTCAACGCAATGACAAGAATGATTGCTCCGATTCTTGCATATACTTCTGATGAAATCTGGAAATATATGCCCCATTCTTCAAATGAGAAGGCAGAGCACGTTATTTATAATGAGATGCCTGAAAAGGTTGACATTTCAATTGATGATGACTTTATGGCATTCTGGGACGAAATCCACGAGCTGAGAGATGACGTCAAAAAGTCGCTTGAAACCTTCATCAAGGATAAAACAATCAAGAGCTCTCTTGAAGCAAAGGTAACGCTTGCCGCAAGCGGTGACAAGCTTGCTTTCCTTAAAAAAGCTGAAAACGAGCTTGCGACAGCATTTATTGTATCAGAAGTTGAAATCGTTGAAAATTCTTCTGAGCTTGAAATAAAGATTGAAAAGGCAGAGGGCGAAAAGTGCGAACGCTGTTGGGTAATTTCAAAGACTGTCGGAGAAAACAGCGAACACCCCACACTTTGCTCACGTTGCTGCGAAAACTTAAAATAATAATTTTATAAATCGGTGTGTTTTGCCACACCGATTTGTTCTAATCGTATTTTGGAGGAATTTATGCCGTTTATTTCACTGATAGTCGGAGCAGTACTCGTTATAATTGACCAGATTATTAAATATTTTGTATCAGCTTATCTTCAGCCTGTCGGTTCGGTAAGCGTAATTGATAATTTATTCAGCCTGACATATGTAGAAAATAAAGGCGTTGCATTCGGTATGTTTTCGGATATGCGTTGGGTTTTCGTTGCACTTACTTCCGTTTTGCTTGCAGTCATTATATTTTATATGTTTAAGAAAAGACCAAAAGGTAAGTTTTTCTATATCTGCGCCGCTTTAATAATCGGCGGAGGAATCGGAAACCTGATTGACAGAATCTTTTACGGCTATGTAATTGATTATCTTAGTCTTTCATTTTTCCCTCCCGTGTGTAATTTTGCCGACTATTGCATTACAGCAGGCACAATTATGCTTGTAATCTACCTTTTATTTTTCTCCGATGTACTCGACAGTTCTAAAAAGGCGAAGATAAAGAATGACTGAACATAAATTGATTTGTAATGAAAACGGTATAAGACTTGATAAGTTTATTTCCGTTGCTGATGTTGGTTTGTCAAGAAGTGCGGCTGTCAACCTGATTGAAAATTCAGGCGTTACGGTTAATGAAAAACAGGTTGATAAAAAGTACAAGCTTTCAGCAGGCGATGTCGTAGTTTTGCAGATTCCCGACCCTGTTGCTTATGAAGCAAAGGCTGAAAATATCCCTCTCGATATAGTTTATGAGGACGATTATCTCCTTGTAGTAAACAAGCCAAAAGGAATGGTAGTTCATCCTGCGGCCGGCAACTATGACGGAACTCTGGTAAATGCTCTTTTATATCATTGCGGTGACAGTCTTTCGGGTATCAACGGCGTACTCCGTCCCGGAATTGTTCATCGGATAGACAAGGACACAAGCGGACTTCTTATTGTTGCAAAAAACGATTTTGCTCACGCTCACCTTGCAAATCAGATAAAAGACCATTCTTTTACAAGAGAGTACGAAGCTGTTGTTTTCGGCAATTTGAAAGATGACAAAGGTAAGGTTGACGCTCCGATAGGCAGAAATCCGAATGACAGAAAGAAAATGTGCGTTACGTCTAAAAACAGCAAAAACGCTGTTACACATTATTCTGTAATCAGAAGATACAAAGGCTATACTCATATTAAGTGCATACTTGAAACGGGGAGGACGCACCAAATCAGGGTTCATATGGCTTATCTCGGTCATCCCGTTGCAGGAGATACCGTTTACGGAGTAAAAAATGAAAAAGTTTCCTTTGTCGGTCAATGCCTGCACGCACGAAAAATTGGATTTATCCATCCGAAAAAAGAGGAATATTTAGAATTTTTTTCACAATTGCC
>JBJEOX010000005.1:0-4330 GCA_051880935.1 Ruminococcus sp. | reverse complement strand
GGTTATCACAAATCACGAGCAGAAGCTTAAAATCGGTCACGTGTTCGGCGACAATGTTTTCCCTAAGTTCTCGATTCTCAACCCCACATTCACATACACTTTGCCTAAATACCAGATGGTAGCAGGCTTTTACGATATAATGTCGCATATACTTGAGCAGTATTTTTCGGGCGAGGATGACAACACCTCCGACTACATTATGGAGGGCTTGCTCAAATCCCTTATTCATTCTTCAAGAATCGCAATTGAAAATCCCACAGATTACGAGGCTCGCAGTAACATTATGTGGATAGCAACATGGGCGCTCAATACCCTTGTAGCTTGTGGAAAATCCACCGACTGGATGGTTCATATGCTCGGACAGTCTGTAGGCGCATATACTGACGCAACTCACGGAATGACGCTTGCGGCAGTTTCAATTCCTTATTACAAATTCATTATGCCTTACGGACTTGCTAAGTTTAAACGCTACGCAATTAACGTATGGAATGTTTCACCCGACGGCAAAACCGACGAAGAAATCGCACTCGAAGGACTTTCATATATGGAAAGCTGGATGAAAGAAATCGGTCTTGTAATGAATATCAGGGATTTAGGCGTAACCGATGATATGATTGAAGGAATTGCAAAGGGCAGTTTCATAATGGACGGTGGTTACAAAGTGCTTAATCACGATGAAATTGTCGATATTTTAAAAGAAAGTATGGGAGAATAAAGCTGAAACAAAAAATCCGCATAATCTGTTTACTAAAAAATAAGCAAAAGCATTGACAAATTACATCATTCGGGATAATATTTCATATGTAGTGTATTTTACAGGTGTACTTTACATCTCTTAATTTATCTGCAAACGGAAACTATACCGGAATATTTATGTGAAGTAAATAGGATAGGTGACTTCTCGTTTAGTTTCCGCTTGTATAAATAACCGATGCCTTACGGTGTCGGTTATTGTCATATCTGCGGTAAAACGCCAAGAAAGGAAGGACTATGGATTATCTTGAATTAATGAAACTAAACAAGCCCTATGCCTCCTGCGACCTTGATATGCCAAATGAATATCAGATTACGTCAAAAAAGCTTTGCTTTGAATATAACCACACTGCTCCCGATGAAACAGAAAAGCGCAGAGAGATTCTCTCAAAGCTTTTTGGTACAAGCAACGATAACGCAATAATTGAGCCGTCTTTCAGGTGCGACTACGGCTTTAATATTCACCTGCACGGCTTTGCGTTTATTAACTACAACTGCGTTTTTCTCGACACTTCTCCCATTCATTTAGGTAAAAACGTATATATTGCACCCGGAGTATGTCTTTCCTGTGCAGGCCACGCAATTCTTCCCGAACAGAGGGCAGAGGCAATCGGAACTTCTGCGCCCATAATAATTGAGGACGATGTGTGGATAGGCGCAAATGTTACGATAATCGGCGGCGTAACAATCGGAAAAGGCTCTGTAATCGGTGCAGGCAGTGTTGTTACCCGTGACATACCCTCAGGTGTTATCGCTTACGGAAATCCTTGCAAAGTCAGACGTGATATAACCGAAAATGACCGCATAAATCCCATAAAATTGTAAATTTTCTAAATATAGTCTTTATAAAAAGTCAATAATATGTTATAATATACAATCATTTTACAATTTTCAGCTAAAAGCTAAGTTCACCCCGTAAGAGTTGATATTGCAGGAACGGTTAAAAGCATTGCATAAATCAGCAGATATGATGCTCAAACCCTGCGAAAAGCACAAAATAGCAACTTACAACAACCGATGAATAAATTAATGAAAGGAGATATAAAGATGAATAAGTTGACGGTAATTCAGTACCTGGAAGAAAGAGCGGCAGACTTCTATAAGCTCAGCGACAAAATCTGGGAAAATGCGGAGATTCGGTTCAGAGAGAAGCAATCTGTACAGGATTACGCTGTTTTTCTGAAGGATGAAGGTTTTACGATAACCGTTGGAATGGCTGGACTGAAGACAGGGTTTCGTGCCGAGTGGGGAAGCGGAAAGCCTGTGATTGGCTTTCTCGGAGAGTATGATGCGCTTCCGGGTATGAGTCAGAAGGCGGGTGTTTGCGTTAAGGAACCCTTGGCAAGTGGCGGAAACGGACATGGCTGCGGTCATAATCTGCTTGGCGTCGGTGCGCTTATGGGTGCTGTTGGCTTGAAGCATTATCTGGAAACAGAAGGAAAGACCGGAACTGTTGTATTTTTCGGCTGTCCGGCTGAGGAGGGAGGCAGTGGAAAAACCTTTATGGCTCGGGAGGGCTGCTTTGATCAGCTGGATGTTGCTTTCAGCTGGCATCCGAACGACTGCAATATGATGCCTCCCGGACCTGTTTTGGCGAATGTTTCTATCCGTTATAGCTTTATCGGTAAAGCATCTCATGCGGCGGCGGCGCCGGAAGCAGGAAGAAGCGCGCTTGACGCACTTGAGTTGATGAACATCGGAGTTCAATTCCTTAGAGAACATATTCCATCGACAGCAAGAATTCATTATGCCATTACGGATACCGGAGGTTTTTCGCCCAATATCATTCAGGCTCATGCGTCCGCATTGTATCAGATCAGGGCGCCGTTTGCGCCTGAGCTCTCTGAGCTGTATGAGCGTATCAACAATATAGCAAAAGGAGCAGCCATGATGACAGATACACAGGTTGAAATCAAATTTCTGAAAGGAACCAGCAATACAGTGCTGATTCCTGCGCTGGATGAGATTATGTATAAAAATATGTGCGAAATTCCAAACCCTGTTGAGCGTGCAGACGATATTGCGTTTGCACGTGAGATTGTCAAAACGCAGAAGTCCGCCGACCAAATTTCTGAAAATGTGTTTGACTTAAAACCCAGACCTTGGAACAAAACGGGAAATATTCCCATTCCGGGTTCATCGGATGTCGGAGATGTGAGCTGGGTATGTCCGGTTTCGCAGTGCGGCACAAGCACATGGCCGGCAGGAACTGCCGCCCACACCTGGCAGGCTGTCGCTTGCGGCAAGAGTGATTTTGCCCACAAAGGAATGTTGTATGCAGGTCAGATTATCGCAGCAACGGCTATTGATGTTTGCAATAACCCTGAAATCATCGAAACCGCTTGGAAGCAGCTAAGGGAGAAGACGGGGAATCATCCGTATCATTGTCCGATTCCACCGGAGATAACGCCGGAGCTTCTGGAATCCGAAATAACATAAACACCAAGATGATTTTTTTGGCAGGCTTACGAAAAATATGCAAGCAAGATATGCAAACAGCTTTCAGTGTGTTCTATTAAGTGTTTCCTTAGTTAACATACAAGCTGTCAAAATGAGCTTGAAGATATAGCAGTACAATTTGTACGGTAAGATGCAGTGCCTATACAAAACTCCGCTGTTCCGGATTTGGGGCAGCGGAGTTTTGTATCATTTCCTGATAATAATTTAACGTCAAAAAAGCTTTGCTTTGAGTACAGACACATTGCTCACGATGAAACAGAGAAAGCAGAGAAATTCTTTCAAAACTTTTCGGTACAAGCAACGATAACGCATTCATTGAGCCGTCTTTCGGGCTTTATCGCTTACTTAAATCCGTGCAAAGTAAGACGTGAAATAACCGAAAATGACCGCATAAAATCCATAAAATTGTAAATTTTCTAAATATAGTCTTTATAAAAAGTCAATAATATGTTATAATATATTTTCAGCTTTATACTTTTTCGAGTGAGGTGCTCGACAAATAAAACCGAAAGAGGTTTGATAAAATGAGTTCAATTATAAGAAACACAATATCTGACGGTGTGTTTTTCAACAGCGTAAAGGACAGCCGTTTTAAAACAATGAAAATCAGCGTGAATATAATCGTTCCGCTTGCAAAGGAAACGGCATCCTCAAATGCCCTGCTTTGCGGAGTGCTTACCCGTTCCTGCAAGGCTTATCCCGATTTTACAATTCTCAGCAAAAAGCTGAGCTCGCTCTATGGTGCCGACCTCTCCTCGTCACTTCGCAAATCGGGCGACAGACAGATTTTAACCTTGACTGCCTCGGGAATTGATGACAGATACGCTTTTGACGGTGAAAGCATATCAAAGGAGCTTTCATCACTTTTGTGCGGTGCTCTGTTTGAGCCTTACTTAAACGGCAGCGTTTTTGTTGAAAGCGAGGTTGAGCAGGAACGCAGACAGCTCCTTGATTTGATAGATTCAGAGTTTAACGACAAACGAATTTATGCAACAAGCCAGCTTGTTAAGAATATGTGCAAAAACGAGGCTTTCGGCATAAAACGCTACGGTACTGTTGAGGGAATTAAGGCTGTTACTCCGTCCTCGCTGTATGACACGTGGCAGAATCTTTTAAA
>JBJEOX010000004.1:0-4339 GCA_051880935.1 Ruminococcus sp. | reverse complement strand
GAAAACGGTACAGCCTGCAATATGATTCACAATCCGTCTGTTGCAGGACCTACTCACCCGAGCGCAAGCTCACATTCGCTCGACTATACCTTCTATGACGGCCTTTCACAGGGCTATTATGTAGAAGTTTACGACGGCAATGTAATCTATTACGGTGCAAACCTCTGCGATGAAAAAATCTATCCTGCTTACTCCTACATTATGCAGGGCAGCAGACATTCAACAATTGAAGAAACCTACGCAACAACACAGGCAACAACTTCGGGAACAACAGCTGTTACAGGCTCAACACTTCCCGAGGGCGTTGAAACAGTTACATACTACTACGTGAATACAACAAAGTGGGAGTCGGTTGACTGCTACGGCTGGAGCGATAATGACACCACAACCTGCGTATGGCCGGGTTACGGATGCAGCTACTATTCAACAGATGAATACGGCAACGATATTTATTGTGCTCAGGTTCCTGCTTCATTCCGGTATGTTATTTTCAACAATGCAGGCAACAAAAAGCAGACTGTTGATATTACGCTTGACGGCACAAACAATTGCTTTACTCCCGACGGTACAACAACTTCGGGAAAATACAACGTAACAGCTTCTCTGTTTAACGGAGGAGAGCTGCCGACGGAGCCGTCTGAATTAACAGAGCCTACAGACTCAACTGAACCCACAGCTTCAACCAAGCCTGAAGCTACCGAAGAAACAGAAACAACAGCCCGGATTGTTGAAACCGAACCTTCAACAGTAAAAGTTGAAAGCAAACCTGATGAAACAACAGACTCGTCTGAAAATCCCGAAATTCAGGCACTTTCAAATATTAATTCAGCTGAAAGCAAAGTGAATTTCATATACGGTGACGTTAACAAAGACGAAGTTGTTTCGGTTAAGGACGTATCATTAGTTCAGAAGTATATTGCAGAATTGGAAACCCTTGATGATGACCGGATAAAGGCTGCTGATGTTGACGGCAACGAGGTTGTAAACACAGTTGACGCTACAAACATTCAGAAATATCTTGCTGATTTCTTCACAAGATTCCCGGTTGAAAGAGCTGATGAAAATATCCTTGCAGCAGTTGAAAAGGTGCTTGCCGATTATTATAATTTCAGCTCGTATGACCAGTATCAGAATCTGAAAAAGCTCTACAGAGCATATATAGATATTAATTTTGCTGAGGATACCGAAGAAAATTATCAGTGTTATCTTGAACTGAAAGATGCAATGGAAAGCCTGACTGATATTGCCGATTACATCAACGGCACAATAACACAGGGATATGACAAAGACCTCGTAATTTACTTTGCAGCTTCCGAGGACTGGATGACATCAGAATATACCGTTAAGTCCAACATATGCTTTGACGCAGGCGATAATGTATGGGGACAGAGAAATATGATTCAGACAACCGACAAATTCGGAGGTCTTACCGTATTCAGATACACCTACAAAGCAGACGAATTCTATTCGGAAAACATTGATAAATTACAATTCCAGGCTTACAGCGGCTCAACCTGGCAGACACAGTTTGTTGCTGTAAACGATACTACTATGTGCGACTCAATCAACGGAATGCTCTATGACAGCGCAACTCAGAAATGGGTAGACTATACACCGACACCCGGTACTATTGACGTTGCAGAGCCTGCGGCGGCCGACTATGCACTTCGCTATTATTCGGAAACACACAGCTGGGACGACAAGACTTCTTATTTCACAAAGAAGAGCAACGGAACATACACGTTCACTTATGTTGCCGACAGTGCTCCGAGCATCAGCTGTAATGTATTCGACCTTGTAAACAATGAGTTTAACTGTGTTGCCGCAAGCACATCACTGACAATTGCAGGTGATGTTGAAGTTTCCGAAACCTATTCTCTCTCTGCAAGCGCATCACGAGGCAAAAGCATCACAATCAAGGGTCTTACAGAGGGAATGAAGATAAACTTTGTATATCACCCTGACACAAACACAGTTGATGTAAAATATGTTCCCGCAGGCGAGGAAAAGGATAACGAGCATTATGTTTTGTGCTATTATGCAACAGACGAGCACGCATGGGACGCAAGAGATACCTTCTTTGAAGAGCAGGATAACGGCACATACGCTCTGGAATTCACAACAATCTCTGCAAACAACATAAGCTGTAATGTTTTCAATATGGTAAACAGCGAGTTCAACTGCGTAGCCGCAAGCACGTCGTTGACAATTGCTTCTGACACAGAAACTTCCGAAACCTATTCACTTTCTGCAAGCACGTCAAGAGGCAAGAGCATTACAATCAAAGGCTTGAGCGAGGGAATGAAGCTCAGCTTTGTATATAATCCCGAAACAAACACCCTGAATGTAAGCTATGTTCCGACAAGCGTGGCAGAAGTTACCGCTTGATTGTAACACTATAAATTAACCTGTTGAATCTCCGCTTGATTTGGTTTATAATTAAACCAGAATAATATTTATATTTATAAGTGAGAATAAGTGAGAACTGAGCAAAGGAACATATTGTGTTTTCCTTTGCTCAGGCAGGAGATTAATATGACGTATATATATGAAGTGGTAAAATATGACGGCAGTCTGCCGGGCAAGGTGCTTATGCAGGACAAGCCCGGATGGCGTTGCAATACGTTTCTGCATTGGCACAAGGAGCTTGAATTTGTCTATATGATAGACGGTGTGCTTAATGCAAAAATAAGCGGAGAAAACATACAGATTAAAAGCGGTGATTTTTATTTCTGCAACAGCGAGGAAATACATATCACCGCCGCACCCGATAAAAACAAAGTCATTAAGTATATAGTTGTTCTTCTCTCCAAGGAATTTATGCGGTCGTTTTTTGAAGAAATCGACCGCATAGAATTCAAAATCAAAGCTGAAAGCAGGGACAGGATAAGCGAAATGCTGAAAAAGCTTGTTTCAATTATGGAAAGCGAGGATGAATACAAGCTTTTAAAGGTGAATGCTGTTTTTATGGATATCTATCATCTGCTTCTGAGCGAATGTGTTGTCGAAAAGAAAAACCTGCTTCCGACTAACCTGCCCGATAATTTTTCATACGCAAAAACTATTATTGAGTACATAGGCTGTAATTATAATGAAAATATTAATCTGAAGGATATGGCTGACCTTGTAGGACTGACTTCGTCATATTTTTCAAAGTATTTCAAGAATATTACGGGCACAAATTTTACTCAGTATCTAAACAGCGTTCGGCTTGAACACGCACTCAACGAAATGCTGTATAAAGGGCAGACGGTTACAAAGGCGGCGATGAACAACGGTTTCCCGAATGTAAAGTCGTTTATTGAGATTTGTAAAAAAATCTACGGCTGTACACCTATGGAATATAAAAAGCAGAAAACTATAGAAAAATAATCATCTTTTCATAATTATAGAAATAAGCACAGCGTAATGCCGTGCTTATTTTTTCATTTTAGGAATCTGCTCTGAAAATGTCGGGCAAAATAGTTTTTGTAATATCAATCCGACTGCTCAAATTGCGTGTCAATGCACTCGACTTTTTTGCAGTAATTTTGTTTATTGGTGTTGTAAATTGCGGTATAATATAGTATTATGAGAATAGAAAATAATTCGGAGTTGTTAATAGATGAAAAAAGCTTTATCTGTAGTTTTAATATGCCTTTCTTTGCTGCTTTCCTGCACTGCGGCGACGGTATCAGCATCAAGCATTGATGAGGCGGTAATTTCTTCGCAGGACGACAAATACACCCCGCTCTACACCGTATCACCCGACAGTTCGCTAAAGGATTACGATTCATCCGATTTCAGCAGTAAGGACTATGCACTTTTCTACACACAGACAACCTTCCTTGCACTTATCGCAGGCTATCTGATTTTGTTCAAGGCAAAGGGAATAAACCATAATGAAAAAATGCACGGCAGAAAGGGAAGAAAAAAATGAAAAAATCTGATTTAAAAAAGCTTTCGGCACTCTTGTTTGTTTTAATTACAGTAATTTTTTCAGGCTGTAACATAAACACCGTTTTGCTGAAAACAGTTACGCTTGATGATGTAATTAAAAACGTTAACACAAAAAATGCGGAGAATCTTAAAAGCGTTTCCGCCTATGACGAAGCAGACTTCCTGATAGATGTAAACAGCGAGAGCTTTACTGATGAGGAGCTTAAGTCAATGTCATCTTCGGGCTATGAGAACGTGACAAAGGCTGAAGCAAAGGAAGATGTTGAAACATTCTTCCGATTCCTGAAATCATCATACGCAGGCTATACATATTTCGGCGGTGACGAGGCTTTTGGCAAAGCTGAAAAGCATTCCTATAGAACGTGAAATTTGCAAAAAATAAAATCTCCCTGTAAGATGT
>JBJEOX010000003.1:0-4341 GCA_051880935.1 Ruminococcus sp. | reverse complement strand
ATCCAAAATACGGGCACACGAAAAATCGTGTGCCCGTTTAATTTTATGCTGATTGTATAATACTATTTTCAGCCTTGATTATTTCATACTGTTTTCGTATGACTCAATCATCTTTTTAAACGTGTGTCCCGTACGAACCCGCAAATTCTCAAGGTACTTTGTGGTGGTTTCGTTGGTAAAGAGCTTGATTTTCATCTCCATATGCGTTTCGTCTATGGGAGTTACATAGATTTTGTCAATGTATTTTTCTACAAACGAGTGGTTGATTACTCCGCTGTTTGCGTCCTCGCTCGCTCGCTTAAGCGTTCTGCGCATTTCTTCAATCCGCTTTTTGAAATCGTTTCTTGTCTGCATTTCATTTTCGAGTGCGGAAATTTCCTTTTCACACAAGGCAATCTCATTTGAGCATTGCTTTGTCAGGCTGATAAAATCCCTGTCGGAAATCTGGCCGCTGACATTATAACCGAGTAGCTTGCTTTTCTTTTTCTGCTCCAAGTCCATTTTCTTTTTCAGCTCGTCAAGCCGTCTGCCGACCTCTTCGGGCTGGCTGAGAGATTTATACATCTCGACATACTGATTTATCAGCTCTTCAACATCGCAGGAGGTTTCTTTGAACACCTCAAGCAAAATCGGCACGACATCGGATTCATATATCGGAAAGGATTTACAGCTGTCTGCACCGTTTTTGATTTTTCCGCTGCATATCCACTTTGAATTTTTATTGCCCTGTCTGTCCTTTGCATCTCTACGATAGTAGGTTGCTCCGCAGTATGTGCAGAACAGCTTTCCCGTCAGCAGGTTGCCGTGATTGCATTTGCCCTGACGGTTCTTAACGTCCTTGCTCCGTCTTTCAAGCACATCGTTTGCCTTGTCCCACAGCTCCTCAGACACTATCGCAGGCACAATCTCTCCCGTTTCGTCCTTGAACATAACCCAGTCCTCGGGCGGCAGGAATTTCTGCTTTTTCGTGAACATATCAACAACCTTGACCTTGTTGCCGACATAGTAGCCCTTGTACTTCGGGTTTGAAATCATACCCGACATCGTGGTGTGGGCAATTTTGTTTCCGTTGTGATTGCGATAGCCCTTCTCCCAGAAGATGTTTTCAATCTGCTTCATACTGTATTCGTTTGTTGCGTACAGCTCGAACAGCTCACGCACCATCTTCGCCTCGTCCTCGTCAATCACAAGCCTTTTGTTGTCCTTGCGGTAACCGAAAATTCTGCTGTTGCCGAGTACAACATGGTCTTTGATTGCCTGCTGATGACCGAACTTGATACGGGACGACAGCTTTCTCAGCTCGTCCTGTGCTATACTCGACATAATCGTCAGTCGCAATTCGCTGTCCTCGTCAAGTGTGTTGATGTTGTCGTTCTGAAAAAACACCGCAACGCCGAAGTGCAGAAGCTCTCTTGTGAACCTGATACTGTCAAGCGTGTTTCTTGCAAATCGGGAGATTTCCTTTGTGATTATCATATCAAACTCGCCGTTCTCGCCGTCTGTTACCATTCGGTGGAAATTCTCACGCTTTTCGGTTGAGATAGCCGACAAGCCCTCGTCAATGTAGCCCTCGACATATTCCCAGTTGGGATTTTTCTTAATCATATTCGAGTAGAAGCTGATCTGATTGTCAAGCGAGTTGAGCTGTGCATCCTTCTCCGTACTCACTCGGGCATAGAATGTTACACGCAACGGCAGGTCATATATACTACAGGTTCTGAGCTGTTCCCTCGTTTTTAAAATATCCATTTCTTCACTTCCCTATTTTTAATTTCGTTGTATCATCACTTTATTATGATGATTATATCACATAGTAATTCATATATCTATATCAAACGCAGAATTAGTTTTTGGAAATGTTTTCAAGTTTTAAGAAAAGCGTTACAAATCACGCCTGAAAACCCAAGAAAAACGTTACGCATTAAATAACACGCAAGAAAATAAGCAAGTTAATAAGCAAGTTATTTTATGTATTAGCCGCCGAATTTTCACTCGGCGGCTTTTTCACTTTCTTAAACGGCTGATGTACGATGCGATTTTTCCGTTCATTTTTAGTCTTTCCTCCTGCGTTATCAGCCCGTTTCTGAATAAATATTCGTTAAAGAAAGACAACCATATTTCCTTTGACATCTGCATTCTTAGCTTTTCACATTCATTTTTATTAATCGCTATCTCTCCTTCCTCATATTCATTATGCTGAATTTTTGAATGTAATATTCATCCTTTGTTCCTCCATTCCGAATAATAATTTACCTTGCATAGTGAATTTTAGCTTGTTAAATTTACAGTGATTTATAATCTTTTCGTTCAAACAAATCGTCAAGCCGCACCTTGCCTCTTGTACGGCGGACATTATTTATCGCTTCCTTTCTCATTTCTTCGAGCCTTTCCTTTGAAAAATGTTTTTCCTCAGCAAGCATTTTCATAATTAGTTCAAGCTCAACAGCATATCGGAACAATCCTTTTGAAATTCTTTTCTGCTGTTCCTCACTTGCCTTTGCAATTTCCTTTGCGAGCTTTTCATTGACAACAGAATTTTCATCTGACAAAAGCTTGTCTGCAAAATACGAATTGACCGCATAGGCAACAAAATCATTTCTTGATTTAAAGCCTGCTGATTTAATTTCTTTATCCATTTTCTCCACAAAATCCTTGTCAAGAAAAAGGCTTATTCTCTGCTTTTCATCTGACATTGTAAATCACCTCCCAGTATTCTGATACACCCTTGCTGACTCCTGAAAAAACGGCTTGTTTTTCGGAATATTTTGTATTATGGGACACACCTTTGCACCAAACCCGAAATCACGACCCACAAAAGTATCACCTTTTGACCCCTGTAAAATGATACTGTGTTTTATCGAAAAACAGCTTGTTAAAGCCAAATCTTCGGTCGGCACTGCCGTCCGATGTGGTACGCAAGGGGCATACATCAGTGCCCCTTGCTTTGTCCTGCTTAATTACCTACTCTGTAAATCACGGGCGGATATTGAAAAATCTGCTTGCTAAAGCAGTTTTTCTTTCTGCCGTAATTTCGCCCGAATTTCGATTTTCGCTTACAGTCGGGTACTTTCTCGACCTCTGCAAAATAATCGCACAAATCGCCTCACGTTGGCTGACACGGCTCTTTGCGTGACAGTGTGACGGAAGGATTGACACTTGGCTTTGTATCGTATTTACCGTCACTAATGTCACTGCCGTCACCAAGCCTTTCAATTATAATAAATCTCCCTTGATTAGTTCTGCCAAATTCACAGCTGTACCCCAGACTGCAAAACTGAGAATGAAATTTCAGAAGTCTTTTAGAAAGTATCGGCGGTGTTATTTCAGTTCCGCTGTTTTCTTTGATAAGCTCTGCAAGCTCGGTTGCTGTTCCCTTAAAAGATTTTTCAACAGCAGAAGAGAAATAATTATCTACGGCAACTACAACCTCGTCAAGCATTTTCACAGGAGCTTCTTCTCCGTTGTGCTTTGACCATACGAAACTCTTTTCAGAAAACTCAAGCGGTATTTCAATCGTTTCAATATCTCTGCCAGAGCAATACAGCGTTGCGAGGTTGTCTGTTCGTTTTGGTCTGCTCAAAACAAAGACAGTATCAACTGCTCCCGATAAACCGGTTGAACCCGAAAGCATATTCAAAGGATCGTCGTCCCTCTGCTTTCTCAGATGATGTACAAGCAAAATTGCAATATGGTTTTTGTTTGCAATCTCTTTCAGGAAAGTCAGGTCATCATAATCACTTGCGTATGGATTGCTTTTTGTATCATTGTTCCTTATCCTCTGCAAAGTATCAATCGCAATGAAAACTGTATCCGGATGTTCATCAATGAAGCTTTCTATCTGCCTGTTCAAGCCGTCGTCAATACTTTTTGACAATATTGCAAAGTGCAGATTGCTCGGAGCTTCGTCCGTGATTTCAAGAAGTCTTGATTGCAGTCTTTCAAAGCTGTCCTCAAGTGCAAGATACAAAACCGTTCCTCTGCGTGTTTCATAATTCCAGATAGGCTCACCGTTTGCAATTTGCAGACATATCCAAAGCACAAGCCACGACTTTCCTATCTTCGGTGAACCGCCCAGCAAATGTATTCCCTGCGGAATCATGTGTGATACAATAAACTCAGGTGAGTTCAGTGGCGAATTCAAAAGCGTTTCACCGTCAATAGTTTTCAGCAAATCATTTTCTCTTAACATTTTTATTCCTCCCTTGTTTTAATTTCGTTGGTATAGAATTTGAATTTTTATACCGACATGATATAATAGTAGAACAGCTGAAATCATATTTAAATAAAAAAGTAAACTTTCACAAAAACACAAAAGTTTACTTTTTGACAAAAGGAAGATTC
>JBJEOX010000002.1:0-4344 GCA_051880935.1 Ruminococcus sp. | reverse complement strand
GTCGGTATTGACTGCGTTGCAATGTGCGTAAACGATATAATCTGCTGCGGCGCACAGCCCTTGTTTTTCCTTGACTACATTGCAATCGGAAAGAATATCCCCGAAAAGGTTGCTGAAATCGTATCGGGTATCGCAGAAGGCTGTGTTCAGTCAGGCTGTGCCCTTATCGGCGGCGAAACAGCCGAGCATCCCGGACTTATGCCGCTTGACGAGTACGACGTTGCAGGCTTTAGCGTAGGTATTGCCGACAAGCCAAAGCTTATTGACGGCTCAGACCTCAAAGCAGGCGATGTGCTTATCGGACTTCGTTCCTCCGGTGTTCACTCAAACGGTTTTTCACTTGTAAGAAAAATCTTCGGTATTGACGAAACAACAATCAACGCAGAGTACCCCGAGCTTGACAAGCCCCTCGGCGAAACTCTGCTCACTCCCACAAAAATCTATGTTAAGCCTATGCTTGCACTCATAAATGAAGTAAAGGTAAAGGCAATTTCTCATATCACAGGCGGCGGCTTCTACGAGAACATTCCCAGAATGCTCACAGAAGGACTCACCGCTAAAATCAAAAAGGACAGTATTCCCGTACTTCCTATATTTAAGCTTATGCAGAGAGTAGGCAACATTTCCGAGCACGATATGTTCAACACATTCAATATGGGCGTCGGAATGATTACAGCCGTAGCAAAGGAAGACGCCGATAAGGCACTCGAAGTTTTAAAGGCTAACGGCGAAGACGCAGTAATCCTCGGCGAAGTTGTTGAGGGAAATGACGGAGTTGTGTTTGAATAATGAAAAATATTGTAGTTTTAGTCTCTGGCGGCGGTACAAATCTGCAAGCGCTTATCGACGCACAAAACAGGGGAGAGATAAAGAACGGAAAGATTTCCTGCGTAATCTCCTCTAATCCAAACGCTTATGCCCTCACTCGTGCTGAGAGTAATAATATTCCCACAGAGGTTATCAGGCGTAAGGATTTTACAGAATTTGACGAATATGACAACGCCTTGACCGAGCTTTTAAAGAGCAAAAATGCCGATGTTGTCGTGCTTGCAGGCTTTATGACAATTCTCGGAAGTAAGGTTATTTCAGCGTTTGAAAACAAGATTATCAATATTCACCCCTCGCTTATCCCGTCCTTCTGCGGAGAGGGCTATTACGGACTCAGGGTTCACGAGGCGGCTCTTGCAAAAGGCGTTAAGGTAACAGGCGCAACGGCTCATTTTGTGAACGAAATCTGCGACGGCGGTCCTATCATCATTCAGAAGGCTGTTGAAATCAAAAACGGAGACACTCCCGAGGCTTTACAGAAAAGAGTTATGGAGCAGGCCGAATGGAAAATTCTTCCCAAAGCAGTTTCACTTTTCTGCGAAGATAAAATTATAGTAAAAGACAACAAAACCGAAATTCTTGACTAATCGGAGGTAAATTATGAAACCGGTATCCCTTTTTAACGACATTTCATCAACTACATACCCCGGCAGAGGTATAGTAATCGGCAGAAGTGCAGACGGCACAAAGGCTGTAATTGCGTACTTCATTATGGGCAGAAGTGAAAACAGCAGAAACAGAGTTTTTGTAGAAACCGAGGACGGCATCAAGACGCAGGCGTTTGACCCGTCAAAGCTTGTTGACCCCTCGCTTATCATCTATTCCCCCGTAAGAGTGCTCGGCAACAAGACAATCGTTACAAACGGCGACCAGACCGACACAATCTATGATCTTATGAATCAGCAGATGACCTTTGAGCAGTCGCTCCGTACACGTGAATTTGAGCCCGACGGTCCTAACTACACACCCAGAATTTCAGGAATTGTAAAGTGCACTGACGGTAAGATGAATTACGCAATGTCAATCCTCAAGAGCGCAGACGGCAACCCCGACTGCTGCGAAAGATATACATTTACATACGATTCACCTCTTGCAGGTCTGGGCAGATTTATCCACACCTATATGAGCGACGGAAATCCGCTCCCCAGCTTTGAGGGCGAACCTACTCTGGTTGAAATCGGCAACGATGACATTGACGCATTCGCAGAGAAAATCTGGAACGCTCTTAACGAGGACAACAAGGTTTCTCTTTTTGTGCGTTACATCGACATCGCAACAAATACTTCCGAGTCAAGAATAATCAACAAGAATAAATAATTCTTAATCAGAAAGGACGATAAAAATGAACGAACTCGCCTTAAAATACGGCTGTAACCCCAATCAGAAGCCGTCAAGAATTTTTATGCAGGACGGCAAGGATTTGCCCGTTGAGGTTTTAAACGGCAAACCCGGTTACATTAACTTTCTCGACGCTTTCAATTCGTGGCAGCTTGTAAGAGAACTAAAGGCTGCAACAGGACTTCCTGCCGCAGCTTCATTCAAGCACGTAAGTCCCGCAGGTGCCGCTGTTGCAACTGAGCTTTCCGACACATTGAAGAAGATTTATTTTGTAGATGATTTGGAGCTTTCTCCGATTGCCTCAGCTTATGCAATGGCAAGAGGTGCAGACAGAATGTCCTCCTACGGCGACTGGGTAGCTCTTTCAGATACCTGCGACGTTCAGACAGCACGCCTTTTGCAGAGAGAGGTTTCCGACGGAATCATCGCTCCCGATTACACTCCCGAAGCTCTTGAGGTTTTAAAAACAAAGAGAAAGGGAACATACAACGTTGTAAAAATCGACTCCAATTACGTTCCTGCTCCGATTGAGCATAAGGACGTTTTCGGAATAACATTTGAGCAGGGCAGAAACGAGCTTAAAATCGACGAAGCAATGCTTATGCAGAACATCGTAACAGAAAACAAGGAGCTTCCCGAGGAGGCAAAGCGTGACCTTCTTATCGCCCTAATCACACTTAAATATACTCAGTCAAACTCCGTCTGCTACGCAAAGGGCGGACAGGCTATCGGCGTAGGTGCAGGTCAGCAGTCAAGAATCCACTGCACACGCCTTGCAGGCAACAAGGCTGACATCTGGTTCTTAAGACAGCATCCGAAGGTAATGAATCTCCCGTTTGTTGAGAACATCAGACGTCCCGACAGAGATAACACAATCGACGTTTACATCTCCGACGATTACGAGGACGTTCTCGCTGACGGCGTATGGCAGCAGTTCTTCACAACAAAGCCCGAACCCCTCACAAGAGAGGAAAAGAAAGAGTGGCTTGCTAATTTCAGCGGCGTTTCACTCGGCTCTGACGCATTCTTCCCGTTCGGCGACAATATCGAAAGAGCAAAGCGTTCAGGCGTTCAGTACGTTGCACAGCCCGGCGGCTCAATCCGTGACGACAACGTAATCGAAACCTGCAACAAGTACAATATGACAATGTCCTTTACGGGAATCAGACTTTTCCATCACTGATACGGGGTGCTATTATGAATATATTGATGATTGGATCCGGCGGCAGAGAACACGCTCTTATCAGAAAGCTGCTTGAAAGTCCGAAATGCACAAAGCTTTACTGCGCACCCGGTAACGGCGGTATCTCACGTGATGCCGAAACCGTGAATATCGGCGTAATGGATAAGGAAGCAATGGTGAATTTTGCAAAGGAAAATGCAATTGACCTTGCATTTGTTGCTCCCGACGATCCGCTTGCCGCAGGAATGGTTGACGCGTTTGAAGATGCAGGAATCCGTGCTTTCGGTCCAAACGCAAACGCCGCAATTATTGAGGCTTCAAAGGTTTTCTCAAAGAACCTTATGAAAAAATACAACATTCCCACTGCGAAATACGAGGTTTTCGATAACGCTGACAAGGCTATTGAGTATGTCAAGGCTGAAAACACAGCTCCCGTAGTTGTCAAGGCTGACGGTCTTGCACTCGGCAAGGGCGTTATCATTGCTCAGACAATTGACGAGGCTGTTTCTGCAATCAAGTCGATTATGGAGGACAAGCAGTTCGGCGACTCGGGTAATAATATCGTTATTGAGGAGTTTTTAACAGGCCCCGAGGTTTCCGTCCTTGCCTTTACAGACGGCAAGTGCGTAAAGCCTATGGTAAGCTCCAAAGACCATAAGCGTGCCTACGACAACGACGAAGGTCTTAACACAGGCGGAATGGGCACAATCAGTCCCAACCCGTACTACACCGACGAAATTGCCGACGTATGTATGGAAACAATCTTCAAGCCTACAATTGATGCAATGAACAAAGAGGGCAGACCCTTCAAGGGTTGTCTGTACTTCGGTTTGATGATTACTCCGAACGGCCCTAAGGTTATTGAATACAACGCTCGTTTCGGCGATCCCGAAGCACAGGTTGTTCTTCCCAGACTCAAAACCGACCTTGTAGTTATCTGCGAAGCAGTCATTGACGAAAAGCTTTCCGACATAGATATTGAATGGTACGACGGT
>JBJEOX010000001.1:0-4345 GCA_051880935.1 Ruminococcus sp. | reverse complement strand
ATGATTGTGCTTATGCTCGTGGGCGGCTCGCCCGGCTCAACGGCAGGCGGTATGAAAACAACTACGTTCGCCGTTCTTATTTCGTCAGTTATAAGCACCTTCAAGCACAGAAAAACAGCGGAAATGCTCGGCAGACGTCTTGAAGAAAACGTAACAAGGCTTGCAACCTGCGCAGTTACACTGTACCTGACCTTTGCGGGCGGTGCGGCAATTATTATTTCAACGCTTGACAACATTCCGTTTATCAACGCATTGTTTGAGGTTGCTTCGGCTATCGCAACGGTAGGATTGACAACGGGAATTACAACTCAGCTCGGCACAATTTCGTCTGTTCTTCTGACGTTGTTAATGCTTTTCGGCAGGGTGGGCTCGCTTACAATGCTGTTTGCCTTTTCAAATTACAAGAGCAAGCCGCAGTCGCAGAAGCCGCTCGAAAAAATTCAGATAGGATAAGGAAGATAATAATATGAAATCAATTTTAATTATAGGTCTGGGCAGATTCGGCAGACATATGGCGCAAAAGCTGATTGACGAGGGCAACGAGGTGCTCGCAGTTGAGAAAAGCGAGGAACGTGCCGACAATGCAGTCAGCATAATCGACGATATTCACATTGCAGACGCAACCGACGAGTCGTTTATGAAGTCGCTCGGAGTGAATAACTTTGACTTGTGCGTCGTAGCAATCGGCGATAATTTTCAGAATGCACTTGAAATAACCGTTCTTCTCAAGGATTTAGGCGCAAAGTACATTCTTGCAAGGGCAAGCAGAGAGGTTCACCGCAAGCTGTTACTCAGAAACGGTGCCGACCACGTTGTCTATGCCGAAAGGGAAATGGCTGAACGCCTTGCGATAAAATACGGTGCAAAGAATATTTTTGATTATTTCGAGCTTTCAGAAGATACCGCAATCTGCGAAATTGCAGTGCCCGACAACTGGGTCGGCAAGACGATTCTTCAGAAATCAGTCCGTAACAAGTATAATGTAAGCATTCTTGCAACAAAAAAGAACGGCGTGATTTACGCAAACCCAAGCCCCGACCATATTTTTGACAAGCACGAAACGCTTATGGTGCTCGCAAATCATGCGGATATCGACAGACTCATACGCTGATAAAGCCGAGTGCCTCGACACGCAAGTTCGAGCAGACAGGTTGATATTAAGGAAACCTCTTTGCCCGACCGTTTCGGAGCAATTTCCAATAAAGTGAAAATATGCTTGTGTATTGACAAAACGCACCTGTTGATTTATCATTTTATTAAAAATCATATTCTGACTGAAAGGAGATATGATTATGGATAATAAAGATTACGGCGACAATTTTGACGTTACAGGCGGTTCGTCAAACGACTATGATTTGGATAATTTTGACGTAGACGCAGCGGATAACTTTTCGCATACAGTTCACAGCGAGGCTGAAGAAACAAGCCGGAATGACGCTGACAACGATTACGGCGATAATTTTGATTCTCAGACGGGCGAGGACAACAAGGGCTATTCCTTTGATGATGATTTTGAGAACAACTCCGAGGAATATTACATAAACACAACCCCGACAGGCAAGCGTAAGCCGGGCGGAAAAAAGAAGAAAAGCTCCAACAAGGCGATTGCGGCAGTGCTTACCGTAGCGGCTGTTATGTGCCTTATTGCGGCAATTGTGTTTGCGGTAACGCAGTGTTCAGGCGGAAACAGCGACAAAAAAGCAACAACGGCTCCGTCGACAATTGCGGCAACTGCCGAATTTACAACTCAGGCGCAGATTCCCGAGGAAACGGAAGCCGTTTACACCGAAGCCGTTGCAACAGAAGCACCGACCGAGGTTTACACCGAGGCTCCGACAGAGGCACCGCAGACTCAGGCTCCCGAAACTCAGCCTGTTGTAACGGAGGCTCCGGCACAGGAGGAAACGGAAGCACCTGTTCCCGAAGAAACGCAGGAGCCCGAGCCTGTAGTAATTGAAGAATAAACGATAATTTGTCGAGTGCCTCGATTTGACAGCGGTGGCACACCGCCGATTTGCGTGCCGAGGCACTCGGCTAAATTATGGTTTATATCACACATAAAATAAAAATACAATGATAATGAAGGAAGGATAAATAAAATGGGATGTAATCACGATTGTTCCTCCTGCTCATCGAGCTGTAAGGACAATAATCAGGAAGATTTGCACGAGGCACTGAATCAGTACAGCAGTGTAAAAAAGGTAATCGGCGTTGTATCGGGCAAGGGCGGCGTAGGCAAAAGCCTTGTAACCTCAATGCTCGCCGTAACGATGAACAGAATGGGCAAGAGCGTTGCTGTACTTGACGCAGATATCACAGGTCCGTCAATTCCCAAGGCATTCGGCAGAACGCAAAGATGTATGGGCAGTGACGAGGGAATTATCCCCGTTGAAACCGAAACAGGCATAAAGATTATGTCAATCAACCTTCTGCTTGAAAACGAAACCGACCCCGTTGTATGGCGTTCGCCGATGATTACGGGAACGGTAAAGCAGTTCTGGACAGACGTTGTGTGGGGCGATGTTGACTATATGTTTGTCGATATGCCGCCGGGAACGGGCGACGTTCCGCTGACTGTGTTCCAGAGCATTCCGCTTGACGGAATCGTCGTTGTGGCATCTCCGCAGGAGCTTGTAGGAATGATTGTTGAAAAGGCTGTTAAAATGGCAAATATGATGGATGTTCCGGTACTCGGAATTGTTGAGAATATGAGCTACTTTGCCTGCCCCGAATGCGGAAAGAGATTCTCTGTTTTCGGCGAAAGCCACGTTAACGAAATTGCCGAAAAGTACGGCACAAGAGTGCTTGCAAAGCTGCCGATTGATTCCGAGCTTGCAAAGAGCGTGGACAACGGCAGAGTGGAATTCTTCGAGGGCAATTACCTTGACGAAGCCGCTGAAAAGCTGTAATTAATGGTAATACAGCGTTAAAACTAAAAATAAACACTTGTTATGAACAGGGGTCGTTCCCTACAGTATATATGAAAACTTCACGTGACCGAAGGTCACACATCACTTTTATTATGGGGGAAATTATTATGAAATGTACAAAATGCGGAGAAGAATTTACAGGTAAATTCTGCACAAACTGCGGTGCACCTGCACCCACAAATCCTGTCTGCCCTAACTGCGGAGAGGAAATTACAGGCAACTTCTGTATGAAATGCGGAACTCCTGCGCCGTCAAATGACAGTGCACCGGTTCAGACAAACCCTGTTCCCGAAAATATATCCGGACAGAATGAAATTCCCGAGCCTGTTCAGTACAATCCGTCAGATAACTTTAACGCAAACGTTCAGGAAAATCCCGTACAGCCTCAGCAAACAAGCTTTGGTCAGCAGTTCACGAACAGCTCAAACGGCGGATATACGGGACAGCAGTTTACAAATCAGCCTCTGAATAACGTACCCTCGGGCAAAAAGGGTATGAGTACAGGCAAGGTAGTAGGTCTTGTGCTCGGAATTGTCGGCGGACTGATTGTTATTCTCGGTATTATAGTCGGCGTAGCTGCCTGCAACTTTGTTAATTCTATAAATAGCTTTGCCAAAGACGGTAAGGACGTTGTGAATTCCATTATTTCGGATGCACGTTCCTCTGCTTCAGAGTATGAAGATTACACACTTCCTGACTGGGAAGAAGATACAACAGCTCCCGAAACAAGCGACAGCTCAGATTATGATGACTACTACGGAAAACTTGACAACGTTTCTCACTGCTACTACAAGGAAACCGAGGGTGGCTTAAAGATTACCGGATATGACAATATGTATGACTACGATGCAAAGACTCTCACTGTTGAAATTCCGTCAAAGATTGACGGCAAGGACGTTGTAGAACTTGAATCTCTCGGTGTTTATAACCTCAGCAGTTACGATGATGATGAAAAATTTATCAAGGTTGTAATCCCCGGCTCGGTAAAGGTTATCAGAGAATATGCCGTGTCATTTAATGAGGATATCGACGAGGTTGTAATCGAGGAAGGCGTTGAAACCATTGAGTCAACTGCATTCTTCGGATGTGAAGAATTAAAGTCGGTTACAGTGCCGAAGTCTGTAAAGACTATGGACGGCTGCGGAATCGGTCTTGAATATAAAGACGAAGATTCTTATGAAGAAAGCGCAATTGAGGGCTTTGTGCTTTACGGCACAAAAGGCTCGGCGGCTGAAAGCTATGCAAAGGAGAACAAGCTGAAATTTGCCGAGGCAAAGTAATTCAATTCGGAATTCGGAATGCGTAATTCGTAATTAATTTAATTTCAAATAAAAAAGGTCGGAATACCAATTACGGTGTTCCGACCTGTTTATGTTTACTATACAAAATTAAGTGATGGACTTGATAAGTCCGCC